>CAMSQT010000033.1 GCA_947062645.1 uncultured Clostridium sp.
GATGAGGCATTGTGACTGGAGTTCAGACGTGTGCTCTTCCGATCTGATTTCTCCTTTTTTAAACAAAAGTCCTTCTCCGAATCCCGCCCGAGCAATACCAATATCTGCTTCTCTTGCTTCCCCAGGACCATTTACAGCACAGCCCATAACAGCAACTGTTATGTCACTGTCAATCGTTTGTAAAAACTCTTCTATTTCTTGTGCAATTGGAATTAGGTCAATTTGTGTCCTTCCACAAGTAGGACAAGCAATTAAAGTTGGCTGTTTATGATATAAATTACAATCTTTTAAAATCTCTTTTGCTACTTTAATTTCTTTAATTGGGTCAGCAGAAAGTGAAACACGAATCGTGTCTCCAATTCCTTGTCTTAGCAAAACACCTAACCCAATACTAGATTTAATGGTTCCACTAAATTCCGTCCCTGCTTCTGTAATTCCTAAGTGTAAAGGACATTGGAATTCTTCAGAAGCTTTTTGATAAGCTTCGATACATAAGTCCAAATTAGAAGCCTTTAAAGAAATAGCATAATCATAAAAATCTAAATCCTCTAATATTTTAACATGCTTTTTAGCACTTTCTATCATTGCTTTTGCGGTTGGTTTTCCATCTCTTTGTAATAATTCTTTTTCTAAAGAACCTGCGTTAACACCTATTCGAATAGGAATATGATGTTTTTTACAAGCCTCTACTACTGCCTTTACCTTTTCTTGCGAACCAATATTTCCGAGGATTAATTCTAATTTTATCAACACCTGCTTTAATTGCTTCTAAAGCAATTTCATAGTCAAAATGTATGTCTGCAACAATAGGAATGTGAATTTGTTGCTTAATTTCTTTAATGGCTTTTGCATCCTCTTTATCTAAGCAGGCAACTCTTATTACTTGGCATCCTACTTTTTCTAAATCTAAAATTTGTTTTACCGTATCAGAAACATTTTTTGTTTTAGTGTTACACATCGATTGGATAACAACTTCATTTTGTCCCCCAATACCAACATTTCCCACCATTATTTGACGTGTTTTTGTTCGATTCATTTCACTTTTTTCCTTCCTCAGTTCATTGTAACAGCACCAATAATAGTATTAACATCTTCAATCTTATGCTTTTCCATATAGTTTTCAATCCCTTGAACTGTATTTACACTCGTATAAGGGCTAATAAAATTCCCAGCACCAATGGAAACAGCTGTTGCTCCTGCCAACATAAACTCAATGGCATCTTCTCCGTTTATAATGCCACCCATTCCTAAAATTGGAATATTAACAGCTTGTGCTACTTGGTAAACCATACGAACCGCTACTGGACGAATGGCTGGTCCAGAAAGTCCGTCCTGTATTATTGGCAAGAACAGGTCTTTTTTTGTCAATATCAATCTTCATGCCAAGTAAGGTATTAATCAAGGAAACGCCATCTGCCCCTGCATCTTCTACTGCTTTTGCAACAGATGCAATATCGGTAACATTTGGTGTTAATTTTACAATCAGTGGCTTATCTAGCACTTTTCTAACTTCTTGGGTTACTTGTTTTACCCCTTCATAAGTATTTCCAAATGCCATACAACCTGCTTTTACATTAGGACAAGATAAATTTAATTCAACACCATCAATGTCTAATGTATTTAATACCTTACATAATTCTACATATTCTTCAATACTACTTCCGCAAGCATTTACTATAATTGCTGTATCAAATTCTCTTAAAAAAGGTAAATCATTTTGGGCAAAATATTCTACTCCCGGATTTTGCAACCCTATACTGTTTAACATACCACTTGGCGTTTCATAAACTCTAGATGGCTTGTTTCCACTTCTAGGTTTTAAAGAGGTTCCTTTTGTTATGATTCCTCCTAATTTGCTTAGGTCAAAAAAGTTGCTAAATTCTCTTCCATACCCAAACGTTCCTGATGCAACTGTTACTGGGTTTTTCATTTTAATTCCTGCTAAGTTTACTCCGTGTATTCATTTCTTCCTCCTTTTAATTATATGTTATGGTCAAATGGGGCCTGTCCCACTTTAGCCATCACCTTAAATCTCCACATCTTTTGCATTAAATACTGGTCCTGCCTTACAAACATGTAAGTATTGTGGCGCATCAGCTGGACTTTTAGCTGTTTTTACCGCACAACCTAAACACACACCTAAACCACATGCCATTTTTTCTTCTAGAGAGATTTGGCATGGGATTTGTTTTTCTATGGCTAGTTTCTGAACAGCCTTAAGCATAGGAAGTGGTCCACAAGCATAGATACTATCTATTTTTCCATTTTTAATATCTTCTTCTAAATAATTGATTGCAAATCCTTGTTTTGCATAACTTCCATCATCTGTTGTTAAGATAAGTTCATTTGACACTTTTTGAAATTCTTCTTCTAAAACAACAAAATCTTTATTTCTAAAGCCTAAATAAGTAGTAACATTTTTGTTGTCTGCTTTTGCACACTTAGCTAATTCATATAATGGAAATACACCAATTCCTCCTCCAATAATTGCTAAGTTTTGATAATTTTCATATTTAAAAGTTCCGTATCCTAGTGGACCAATGATATCAATTTCTTTTCCTTCTTCTTGTTTTGCTAAAATTTCGGTTCCTTTTCCTTTTACTTGAAAGATAAATTCTAAAATGCCATTTTCTCTATCTAAATTGTAAATACTAATTGGTCTTCTTAGGAAAGGTTCTGTTGTTTGGCTTACCCTTATTTCAATAAAATTTCCTGGTCTTGCTGTTTTTACAATGCTTGGTGCTTCTACACTAAATTTAAATATGTCTGGTTTTAATTGTTCTTTTTTTATTAATTTTGCAAATGCTTGCTCTGCCATAATTTTTCCTCCTTTTCATTTTTTGTTATTATAACCTGTCCCACTTTGACCATAAATGGTCATGTAGGGCCTGTCCCAGTTTAGCCATTAATTGCTTGATTTAGTTCTTCTTTCATGCGTAAAGCCTCTTCTCTAGTAGCCTTGGCATAATCTTCTTCTGTAAATTGGTCTTTCCACCTATCTGCCTTATACGCACACATTAAACTTCTTGAAGCATTTACAATTCCACCTAAAGAATTGTTGTCAAAACCTAAAGCGATGTCATTTGCTTTTCCGCCTTGTGCGCCATAGCCAGGAATTAAAAAATAGGTATGTGGGGCTATTTTTCTAATTTGTTCTAACTGTTCTGGGTAAGTTGCTCCTACTACAGCAGCAACACTACTATAGCCATTTTCTCCTCTTAATTCTTCTCCCCATTTTTCTACTAGTTCTGCTACTTGGCTATATACTTCTTTTTGGTTTTCTAGTTTTAAGTCTTGTAGTTCTCCAGAAGATGGATTTGAGGTTTTTACTAATACAAAAATTCCTTTGTTATATTTTTTACAGTCCTCTATAAATGGTTTTACGCAATCAGTTCCCATATAAGGATTTACAGTGATAAAGTCTACATCAAAAATTGCTTCTTCTTTTGCTCCTATTGGTGTTCTTCCTAAAAAAGCATTGGAATAGCCTGCTGCGGTTGAGCCGATATCTCCTCTTTTAATATCTGCAATGACCACCATTCCTTTTTCTTTGGCATAATGACAAGTTTCTTTAAATGCTTCTATTCCTGGAATACCAAACATTTCATAAAAAGCAATTTGTGGTTTGATAGCTGGTATAATGTCACGGGTGCTATCTATTAAAGCTTTGTTGTATTCTATAATTGCCTTTGCTACTCCTTCTAAGTTTTGCTCATATTTATTGGTAACACAGGTTGGTAGCATTTCATATCTTGGGTCTAACCCCATTACGGTTGGATTGTTGGTTTCTTTGATTTTTTCAATTAATTTATCAATTGCTTTCATATCATTTCTCTCCATTCTTTTTCTTTAAATCCTACTAAAATTTTGTTATCACTTATGAATAGTGGTCTTTTGATTAGCATGCCATTAGAAGCTAATAATTCTAGCTTTTCTTCTTTTGTCATGGATGGTAATTTTTCTTTTAAGTTTTGTTCTTTGTAGACTAAGCCACTAGTATTAAAGAAGTTCTTAGTTTTTAGGTTGCTTTGTTCTATCCATATTTTTAATTCTTCTTTGGTTGGCGTGTCTTCTACGATGTGCCTTTCTTCAAAAGAAATTTTATTGTCTTCTAAAAATCTTTTTGCTTTTTGACAAGTAGAACATTTTGGATACCATATCAATAAGTTTTTCATAGTTACTTCTTCCTTTCTATTTTCACTTTTGATAAACCACCTTTCCATTTACAATGGTATATTGTACTCTTCCTTTTAATTCTTTTCCAATAAATGGACTATTTTTGGATTTTGATACAATCATATCTTTTGTATAAGTATACGTTTCGTTTGGATCAAAGATAGTAATATCTGCAACTTTTCCTTCTTCTATAGTTCCTCTATCGATATGTAGTAATTTAGCTGGATTGTAAGAAGTTAGTCTTACTAAGTCTAAATAAGTTAGGCTTCCTGTATCTATTAGGTTCATAATTTCTGCTGATAAGGCTGTTTCAAATCCTATGATTCCATTTGGTGCAGTAGCTAGTCCTTTGTTTTTTTCGTCCTCTGCATGTGGAGCATGGTCTGTTATGATGCTATCAATAGTTCCTTCTTTTAAACCTTCTATAATAGCTTGTCTATCTTTTTCTTCTCTTAATGGTGGATTCATTTTAGCATTTACCCCTGATTTTTTAACCTCGTCAACTGTAAATGTAAAGTAGTGAGGACAGGTTTCGCATGAAATTTTAACGCCTCTTTTTTTGGCATCTCTTACCATGTTTTTCGTTGTTTTAGTACTGATGTGACAAATGTGCGCTCTTACATTATTGGTTTCTGAAATTACGATTTCTCTTGCTGCCATAATTTCTTCTGCTTCTGGTAATACACCATCTACTTCTAATTCTTCTGCTACTTTTCCTGCGTTGATAGCACCTGCTGCTACTGATTTTTCTTCACAATGAGAAGCAACAAAGGTTCCTATTTTGTCTGCTTCTATAATGGCTTCTCTCATCATTTTACTGTTAACTACTGGCATTCCATCGTCTGAAAAGGCAATAGCTCCTGCTTTCTTTAGTTCTTCAAAATTTACTAGTTCTTCTCCCTTTTCTCCTTTGGATACAGAGGCATATGGTAAAACATTACATAGGTTTACTCGTTTGGCTTCTTCTATGATTTTTTGCAAAACAATAGCGCTATCTGGTGTTGGTTTTGTATTTGGCATTGGACAAATTGTAGTAAAACCACCACAAACGGCGCTTTTGCTACCTGTTTCGATTGTTTCTTTATGTTCAAAGCCAGGCTCTCTTAGATGGCAATGCATATCAATCATTCCAGGTATAATATTAAATTTAGTGCAGTCAATTATTTTATCTGCTGTTTCTTCGATTTTATCTCCTATTTTTTTGATTTTGTCGTCTTCTATCAAAATGTCTTTTTTTTCAAATGTGTTTGTTTTGTAGTCAATTAATGTTCCATTTTTTAGTAATAGCTTCATGGCTTTTTCCTCCTATTTTTTCATTTTCCTAATCTTATCATTTTTTTTGACTTTTATCAATATCTTTTGACAAAAAAGATATTGGAATTTCAAAGTAATTGACAAATCCCCTTTTTTTATTTACAATAGCATTAGAATAAAAATTAAGGAGGAACCAATATGCCAGATATCATGTCATATTTATTTGAAACAAAAGCCGTAAAATTTTGTGAAGAAAACAAACCATTTTTCTTAACTTCAGGAACCATCTCACCATACTTTGTAAACACTCATTTTTTGTATGGAAATGAACAAGAAGCAACCGAATTCTTATCTTACATTGACACATTATTAGAAGATAGAATTAACTTACCAAAAAAAGTATTTGAAAAAGTTTTGGTACAATACGAAAATAATGAAATTTTTAAATACACAATAGACACTATGATAAAAGCCATTACAGACAATGTAAATGTAGACGAAATCGATTACATTTCTGGTGGAGAAAGAAGAGACTGGTATTTTTCTAACATGATTGCTTATTTATTAAAAAAGCCACATCTTACCCTATTTAAGGACATGGAAGCATTTGTTAGTCCATATGACTTCTCTTCAACTGAAAAAATAACAAACATCGAAGGAAAAACCGTATTAAATGCTTCAGACCTAGTAACAGCAGCTTCCAATTATGTTCGTTCTTGGATACCAGCTGTTAAAAATTTAAATGGAAAACTATTATGGACTTGCTATGTTGTTGATAGAAAACAAGGTGGAACCGAAGTTTTAGAAAAAGAAGGTATTAAAACTATCCCACTTGCTTTAGTTGATAATACTCTTTTCGAAGAAGCCTTTCGTTTAAGCATTATAAATGAAGGACAACTAGAAATGTTAAAAGGATTTTACCATGACCCATATGAGACTATGAGAAACTTTTTAATCAATCATCCAGAATTTATTGAAAATGCTTTACAATCAACAGACGAAAGAACCTTAAAAAGAGTAAAAACTTTAACAGAAGGAAATTTATATAATTTATAAAATTAGTTAATTGCCAAAAGGGACACACCTTTTTGGCAATTTTTTGTTTTAAGCTTCTCAATTATCTTTACTAATTGATTCTTTTTTCACAATTTCATTACATCGAACCACTGTAACATGGTCAGGTATGTTTTTTAGTACCGTGCTATTGGCTCCTATTTTTACATAATTTCCAACTTGAATAGGGCCTAATACTTTTGCCCCTGCTCCTACCATAACATGATTTCCAATGTCTGGATGTCTTTTGTTCTTATCTTTTCCTGTTCCTCCTAAAGTAGAATTATGATAAATGGTACAGTCGTCACCTATTGTTGCTGTTTCTCCTATTACAATTCCCATGCCATGGTCAATAAATAATCGCCTTCCTATTTTAGCACCTGGATGGATTTCAATTCCTGTAAAAAATCTTCCTAGTTGTGAAATTAGTCTTGCCAAAAATAATAATTTGTGACAATATAAAAAATGAGCAAGCCTATGAAATACAAGGATGTGAAATCCGTGGGTATAATATGATTACCTCTAGAATATTTCGGCTTGCAGGATCTTGATTTTTGATGTTTTTAGCATCTTCATATAATTCTTTAAAAAATAACATACTTAATCACCTTTAAGGTATAATATGTATGTTATTCTCTAAAAGTTCCTTAATATGTTCTATTAGGAAACGTCCCCAATTGGACATACTTCCTCAACATTTTCAATCGCTATTAGACTTCTTACTAATTCATTTTTTTTGAAACCTTTTTTGTTATAATTCCCTACTATATGAATGCTTTCGGTTTCCTGGTCTTTATCTTCTTTTTTGGGTCTTTTCATTTGTTTAATCTCAACTTCATATTTGCTTAAAATTTCTTCAATTGCAATTAAGGTGTCACTTACTTCTTCCTTTATTTTTATGTTTAATTCTAATATATCAAAGTGGTCTAGTTTGTCAGATATTTTATAGGAATAAGACAAAATAATGTATACAATTAATGTTGTTACAATTCCTCCTAAATAAAAGCCTGCACCTATGCTTAATCCAATACAAGT
Source organism: uncultured Clostridium sp. (assembly GCA_947062645.1). Lineage (GTDB taxonomy): Bacteria > Bacillota > Clostridia > TANB77 > CAG-508 > CAG-269. Next base: position 7,519 of record CAMSQT010000033.1, read on the forward strand.
AACAGCAAGCAATCCTGCTGCTGTTGTTAGTCCTTTTACATTAAAGCCATCTCTTAATATAGTTCCTGCACCAATAAATCCTATCCCAGATAATAATTGTGCAGGAATTCTGGATGGATCCATATCATAAATTTTGGACATGTATTCTCCGGCATAACATAATTAATACGCTACTAATTCCCACTAATGCATGGGTTCTAAATCCTGCTGGCTTACTCCAAGAAGAGCGCTCTAATCCTATAATTCCTGCTAATACAAAGCCTAATATTAATTTGATAATTGTTTGAAACCAAAATGAATTACCAATTGTTTGTATAATCTCCATTTTTTTCTTCTCCTTTACAATAATTTTTCTAGTTCTTTTATTTTATCTCGAAGTTCTGCTGCCTTTTCAAATTCCATATTACTTGCATATTGTAACATTTGGTCTGTCAATTCGGTAATCACTTCTTGTAGATTTTCGTTTTTCTCTAATTTATATTCTATGCTAATATCCTCTGCTGTTGTCATAGAAATATTTTCGCGTACTGATTTTTGAATGGTTTTTGGTGTAATATCATGTTTTTTGTTATAGTCTTCTTGTATCTTTCTTCTACGGTTTGTCTCTCGAATTGCTTTTTCCATGCTATCTGTTAATTCGTCTGCATACATAATAACTGTTCCGGTCTGTATTTCTAGCAGCACGACCTATGGTTTGAATAAGTGATCTTTCAGATCTTAAAAATCCTTCTTTATCTGCATCTAATATAGCTACTAGCGAAACTTCTGGTATATCTAACCCCTCTCTTAAAAGATTGATTCCGACTAAAACATCATATTCTCCGTAGTCTTAGGTTTCGTATGATTTCCATTCTTTCTAAAGCTTTTGTGTCAGAGTGCATATAATTTACTTTGATGTCTAATCCTTTCAAATATTCGGTTAAGTCTTCTGCCATTTTTTTCGTCAAAGTGGTTACTAATACTCTTTGTTTTTTTTCTACACGAATTCGTATTTGTTCTAGTAAATCGTCAATTTGATTACTGACTGGTTTTACTTCTATTTTAGGGTCTAGTAAACCAGTTGGTCTTATAATTTGTTCTACTACATTTTCTTGTGTTTTCTCTTTTTCGTAGTCGGCTGGTGTTGCACTAACAAATATCACTTGATTTAATCTTTGCTCAAATTCTTGGAATTTTAGTGGTCTGTTGTCGAATGCAGATGGCAAACGGAAACCATAATTAACAAGAGATTCTTTTCTTGCTTTGTCTCCATTATACATAGCTCTTACTTGCGGAATGGTAGCATGAGATTCGTCTACTAGTAATAAAAAATCATTTGGAAAGTAATCAAATAAAGTATAAGGTGGACTTCCTTCTTCTCTTCCACTAATATGCCTAGAATAGTTTTCGATACCGGAACAAAAGCCAGTTTCACGCATCATTTCGATATCAAAATTAGTTCTTTCTTCTATTCTTTGCGCCTCAATTAATTTGTTTTGTGTTTTGAAATATTTTATTCTTTCTTCTTTTTCTTTTTCGATGGTTGTAATTGCTCTTTCCATTTTGTCTTTTGTTGTTACATAGTGAGAAGCTGGTGAAATAAGAATGTGTTTTCTATTTCCAATTGGCTTACCTGTTAATGGATTAATTTCTGTGATTTTTTCTATTTCGTCTCCCCAAAATTCTACTCTTACTGCTGATTCACTCTTGCCTGATGGATAAATTTCTACAATGTCTCCTTTTGCTCGAAAGGTTCCTCTTTTAAAATCTATTTCGTTTCTGGTGTATTGCATGTTGACTAATTTTTTTAAAACTTGGTCTCTTGCTTTATTCATTCCTACTCGCAAGGATAACATCATTTCTTGATAGTCTGCAGGGTCCCCTAATCCATAAATACAAGAAACAGATGCTACGATAATGACATCTTTTGTTTCAAATAATGATAAGGTTGCAGAATGGCGTAACTTGTCTATTTCATCATTAATAGAAGAATCTTTTTCAATAAAGGTGTCTGTTGATGGAATATAACTTTCTGGTTGGTAATAATCGTAATAAGATACAAAATACTCCACATTGTTTTCTGGAAAAAACTCTTTGAATTCACTATATAATTGCCCTGCTAAGGTTTTATTGTGTGCTAGAACAAGGGTTGGTCTTTGTACTTTTTGGATAATGTTTGCCATGGTAAAGGTTTTTCCGTGAACCTGTAACTCCTAGAAGTGTCTGAAATTTCTTGCCCTCCATTATTCCTTTACTTAAATATTCTATTGCTTTTAGATCGGAAGAGCGTCGTGTAGGGAAAGAGTGTTGGATC
>CAMSQT010000034.1 GCA_947062645.1 uncultured Clostridium sp.
ACACTCGATCCAACACTCTTTCCCTACACGACGCTCTTCCGATCTGTTAAAAATAACAAAGAAAGTAGGTGATGTTTTTTGACCCCGTCCCAAAAAACATCGAAAAATCATGAACTTTAACAAAGAAAACATGCCAAGGCATATTGGAATCATAATGGATGGAAATAGAAGATGGGCAAAAGCACAAGGAAAACCAGTTAGTTATGGACACAAAGAAGGTGCTAAAACGCTAGAAAAAATTGTAAGATATGCCAATAAAATAGGACTAGAATATATAACGGTATATGCTTTTTCAACGGAAAACTGGAAGCGAGCAGAAGACGAGGTGAAAGCTTTAATGTTATTACTTCAAAACTATTTAGACGATTATTCAAAAAGAGCCGATACTGAAAACATAAAAGTAAAAATACTAGGAGACATATCAGCCTTATCAACAGGAATGCAAAAAAGTATTAGAAACTGTATGGAAAGAACTAAAAACAATACAGGTGTTACCTTTAATATAGCCTTAAATTATGGAGGAAGAGACGAACTAACCAAAGCTACCAAACAAATTGCTACCATGGTAAAAAACAATGAAATCAAGATAGAAGACATAACCGAAAAAACAATAGAAGAAAATCTATACACAAAAGGGCAACCAGACTTAGATTTAGTTATTCGAACTAGTGGAGAAAAAAGACTAAGTGGATTCTTAACATGGCAATCTGTTTATGCAGAAATTTTAGTAATTGACAAAAATTGGCCAGACTTTGAAGAAAAAGATTTAGACCAAGCAATTATAGAATATCAAAAAAGAACAAGAAAATTTGGAGCAGGGTAAAAGAGATAGGAAAGGAAAAAAAGATGGATATAAAAAGAGTTACATCAAGTTTATTAGGGTTTCCTCTAGTATTAATAATTTTTTTATTAGGGAATAAAATAGTAGTAGATATAGCACTTGTGGTAATTGCGATACTTAGTATGAGTGAGTATTTTAATGCTATAACCAAGATAGCAAAGCCAGTAAAATGGTTAGGATATCTTAGTTGTGTAAGCATAGCATTTATCCATGTGATACCACAAGAATATTTAAATATGGTAGTAACCCTTTCTGTGCCAACCATTTTGATTATTCTATTTTTACAGGTAATAGCAACGGATATGAAAACTACTTTTAAAGATATTGCTTATACTTTTGTAGGAATTTTTTATGTTGTATTTTTTATTATGTTTGTTGCCTTTATCAATGGAATGCCAAATGGAAATATATTAATCTGGTATGCCATTTTTGCGGCTTGGGGAACAGACATATCTGCTTATGTTATAGGAAAACACTTTGGAAAACATAAATTTAGCAAAGTAAGTCCTAAAAAATCAATTGAAGGTTGTATAGGAGGCGTTATCGGGGCTATACTATTAATGCTTGCTTATACCTATTTTGCTAACAATTATTGGGGAATGAATTATTCTTATTTGTTTATAACAGGAATGGGAGTAATACTAAGCTTAGTTGGGCAAATAGGAGATTTTGCAGCATCTAGCATTAAAAGATTTGTAGATATTAAAGACTATAGCAATTTAATACCAGGACATGGTGGTATGCTAGATAGAATCGATAGCTTAATCTTTTTGGCACCATTTGCTTATGCGTTATTCACATTGTTATAAAAGTAATAATGTCACCATTTAAACTTAGGTCACCAGTGGTGACTTTGATAAATTAAAGGAGGAAAAAATTGATAGCTTTTATAATTTCAGCAATAAAAATAATTGTGTTATTAGGTGTTCTAATTACTATTCATGAATTAGGGCATTTTATTGTAGCAAAACTTTGTCATGTAAAGGTAAATGAGTTTGCGATTGGGTTTGGACCAACCATATTTCAAAAACAGGGAGAAGAAACTAAATACACCCTAAGATTAATTCCACTAGGGGGATTTAACAGTTTAGAAGGAGAGGACGAGGAGTCAAATGACGATAGGTCTTTTTCCAAAGCAAGTATTCCTAAAAGAATGGCAATTGTATTTGCTGGTGCTACGGTTAATATTATTTTTGCTATTATTGTTTATTTTATCATTACAGCAACTGGACGGAACCTATATTTCTAACGAAATTGAAGAGGTTATAGATGGTTATGCAGCAAGAAACTATGGATTGCAAGCTGGAGATAAAATGATAGAAGGAAATGGAGAAAAAATAAGCAGTAAAAAGGATTTAAATGAAGTATTAGAAAAGTCACAAGGAAAAGAGATAAAAGTAAAGATAGATAGACAAGGAGAAATTTTAGAATATAATATCCTTCCTAGTGAAGTAAAAACAAAGGTAACCGGTATTTATTTAGATGAAAAATGTAAGATTGTAACAGTAGGAAAGGGAAGTCCAAGTGAACGCCAAGGCGTGCAAGCAAATGATAAATTGCTAAAGGTAAATGGTGTAGAGATAAAAGAAGATACAAATCTTGCTATACAAGAGATTAACAAAAAAGGTGTAAATACTATGTCTCTTACCATAAAAAGAGGAGAAGAAGAGTTAATAATTGAAGTCACACCAGATTATGAAAGCACCTACTTATTAGGCGTTAATTTAAAAGAAGCAGAAGATACTTTTATTAACAGATGTATTAATGGTGGGATGCAAACACAAGAGTTTTTAGTATCTATTGTTGATAATTTGAAACAATTGTTTACAGGTCATGTAGGAGTTGACCAGATGATGGGTCCTGTTGGTATTTCACAAGTGGTGGCAAAGACGAATGGAATAGCAGAGTTTTTCCAAATGATGGCATTGATTTCGTTATCTTTGGGAGTTACGAATTTACTTCCGATTCCAGCCTTAGATGGTGGAAAAATTTTGATTTTATTAATTGAAGCGGTTCGTCGAAAACCTATGAAACAGCAAACAGAAGTAAATATCCAGTTATTAGGTTTTGCTATTTTGATTGCCCTTTCTTTATATGTGACATATCAAGATGTTTTACGAATATTTTAAGGAGAAAAAGAAAAAATAATACAAAAGAAAGTAGGAATTGTATGAAAAATATAACTAGTGTAAAAAGAAAAGAAGAAGGTATTACATTAATAGCTTTAATCATTACGATAATTATTTTATTAATTTTAGCAGGGATAGCAATTGCGACATTAACAGGAGAAAATGGATTATTGCGGAAAAGCAGATACAGCAAAACAAAAAACAGAAGAAGAAACCGCAAAGGAAAAAGTAAACTTAGCAATAGGAAGCAGTATAGAACAAGATGGAAGTCTAAATGTAGAAGACTTTAAAGTTGAAATTAATAGATTTGGTGGAAAAGTGATTGAAGAAACGGAAACACATATTACAGTAGAAATAGATGGATATGAAGCTATTGTCGAGATTAGCAGTAAAAAAATAATAAAATTTGAAAAAAAAGGTGGTATTTTGCCAGAAGTAGAAGTTGGCTTATATCAAGAAAATGGGAATGAATTAGAAGAAGGAACTTCATATGAAAAAGTAAAAATCGTAGTAAATATCATAAATGAGGAAGAATTAGAAAAGATAGATTCTATTATAGTGACTAATTCAAATGGAGAAAGTTATCAAGCAGGAGAAGATAAAAGCGTTATTGTTGCAGGAACAGGGACTTACACCATAACAGTAACAGCGACAACTGATGGTAGCCAAAAACAAACAACGATAAAAATTCCAATTAAAGCAGCACATAAGTACTGGAAAATAATAACGAAAGAAGACTTAGGTTGGTATAACTATGGAGATGCTAAAGTAAATGAACCAAAACTTGTAGGAGAAATGACACCTATCAAATATGTAGGAGAAAATCAAACAGGAAATAAATGGGCAAATGCAACAACAGCAGATGGAAGCATGTGGGTTTGGATACCAAGATATGCGTATAAAATAACATCAGGGTATCATTCTTCTACAGCAGGAACCATTGAAATTGCATTTCTTGATACAAAGGATAACTTTTTAAATGGAGAAACAGGTGAAATAACAAGAAATTTAAGAGATAATGGAGCTGGTACAACCAAATGGTTAGTACACCCAGCCTTTACCAGTGATGCAACAGCTGGAGGAGGATTTGGAGAGTTAGAAGGCTTGTGGGTTGGAAAGTTTGAAACTACAGGTTCTACGGCTGTTTTTAATGTTTTGCCAGGGAAGAAGCCAGTGAGATCATATGAAGTGAATAAACTATATCAATTGGCTAAAAATAGTAAGTTTGAAGAAGTAATAGAACTAAATTCCCATATGGCTAAAAATAGTGAATGGGGTGCTGTTGCTTATTTAGGACACAGTAAATATGGAACAAATGGAGCTAAGATTGAATCACATAAATCATATAATGGACAGTATAGTATGGAAACAGGTGGTACGCATGTAATTGAAAACATTTATACAACAAATAAAAAACAGAGTACAACCTTCAATGCTTTTGGAGTTTATGACTTAAATAGTGGAAGTGTAGAAATTACTGCATCCTATATAAATGATTTTAGTGGACCAAATGAAGCAGATAGACATAGATATTGTGGTACAAATAAAGGAGATTTATATGGAGCTGATGAGGCAGAAAGATCAACTTCTACTGCATATAAAACCGTATATCCTTCTAGCCGTAACTCTTATAAGGAATTAGATTTTGCAGGTGATGCTATCTATGAAACGTCTGATGGATCAGAAAAACGCACTGAGTCTGCATGGACTAGCAATGGAAGTGCTTGTGATAACACTTATATGCCTTTTTGGAGATATCCTGTTTTTGGCAGACCAGGTGCTTTCGGATGGAATGCAGGTTCAAACATAGTAGGAGGTGGCACTGGTTATTGGGGAACTGGGTATGGCACTAGTGCAGTAAGACTTGTCTTAGCAATCATGTAGTTTTATGAAAATAATATTTTAAAAATTAGGAATTATAGATTGAATTTTTTAGTAAGAAAGCGAGCTTAATTGCTTGCTTTTTTAATGGTAGTATAGTAGAATAATACTGTCGATAGAAGAAAGATATGACTAAAGTGTAATTGAAAATAGAAACTTAAGAAAATGAAGAAAAATGAAGGGAGAATCAAAAGATGAGAAAAGGAAAGCAAGGAAACAAGGGAATAACACTGATTGCTTTGATAGTTACAGTTATTGTTCTTTTAATACTAGCAGGAATTACAATTGGAGCATTAACAGGTGATAATGGAATTATAAAAGAAGCTAGGTCTTCGAAAGAATCAGCAGAAAAAGCAACACTAGAAGAACAAGTAGAGGCTGCTATTATTATTGCTGAACAAAAATATAGGAACCCAACGTTAGCTCAAGTGATTGAGGAGATTATGAAGATTGAAACAGTAAAAAGTGTAGACAGCGATACAGGAAATGTTGTAAGTACGTTAGGATATGTGATTGAAGGGAAATTGGAGGATTATTTACCACTATATAATACAGCATCAATGATAGAAAGTGCGAAGAAACAAAATAAGCCATTTGAAAATAAAGCTGAAATACAAGATACTTTTGGAAATAAAGTAGTAGTACCAGAGGGATTTAAAATAGCAAATGATTCAGGTAACAATGTAACAGAGGGAGTAGTAATAGAAGATGTAAGTTATGGAGAATCTGCTGGAAGTCAGTTTGTTTGGATACCAGTAGGAACAGTTTATAAAAATGATAGTAAAACAGAAACTGAAATAATTACATTAGGAAGATATAGCTTTGATGATACAACAGGAGAACCAACTGATTATTCTGGAGCTTATAAAGAAGACAATACAAAAAATATAGAAGATTTTAAAACTAGTGTGAATACTAATCATGGTTATTATATTGGTAGATATGAAGCAAGAGTAGCAGAACAAAGAATTGAAGGAACAGATAATATTGAAGAATTAAAAAAAGTAACAATAAAAGCAAATGATTTTGTTTATAATTTTATAACTCAACCACAAGCAGTACAGTTAAGCCAAGAAATGTATGAAAACAATGAAATTACAAGTTATTTAATAAACAGTTATGCGTGGGATACAGCTATTGTGTTTTTGCAGAAATTTGATGACAGAGCCAATAAAACAAAACCATATTCGATAGATAAAAGTATTGGATTAGCTTCTTATGAGGACTATAGAAAAGGGAGTAACAATTTAACAAGGGTAGAACTGCAAGATAAAATTTGTAATGTTTGGGATATGGCGACTGGAGGGGGACGTGAATATACAACGGAAAGGAGCTCAACTTCTTATATTACAAGAGGATGGCCACAGTGGCAAGGAGGTTATGGAATACTGGTGAGGGGGAGCTCTTGGCGTAAAACTACTAGCGGAGTCAGTAGTAGCAATATTACTTTTAGAGTTATAATCTATTAAAAATATTAGTAATATTAAATTAATTATAGATACAAAAATAGAAATACAAAATTTAAATTAGATATCTAAGATGAAAAACTTCTTCAAAAACCAATTGACAAAAACCAAGATTTAATAGATAATATAGATACGAAAAAATCAAAAGAAAAAACAAAGAAAAACACAAAGGAGGAACAAATAAAATGTACCTATTCAACAGAATAACGGTAAATCCACAATTACCAAAAAGAATCGAAAAACTAGCAACCATTGCCAACAACCTATGGTGGGCATGGAACACAGAATTTTTACGATTATTTCAAAAAATAGACAAAGACCTATGGGAGCAATCTAGCAAAAATCCAGTCAAATTCCTAAAACATGTATCACAAGAAAGACTAGAAAAAGTAGCTAAAGATACAGCCTTCCTAAAAGAATACGATAAAGTAGTTGAAAACTTTGAAAACTACATGAACAGCAAAAGCACTTGGTTTGCAAACAAATACCCATCTAACAAAAACGACTTAATTGCTTACTTCTCAGCCGAATATGGGTTAGACCAAACCATACCTATCTACTCTGGAGGACTACGGAATCTTATCAGGAGACCACTTAAAATCAGCCAGTGACCTAGGAATTCCATTAGTAGCAGTAGGATTATTATATAAAAATGGTTATTTCCATCAAAAAATCAATGGTTATGGGCAACAAGAAACCGAATACCATAACATTGATTTATATGACATGCCAATCAATCCAGTAAAAGATGATAAAGGAGAAGACCTTGTTATCTTTGTAAAATTCCCAAAAAGAAGACTATATCTAAAAGTATGGGAAATCAATGTAGGAAGAGTAAAACTATATTTATTAGATTCTGACATTGAAAAAAATAACGAAGAAGATAGAGATGTAACCTTACGATTATATGGTGGCGACCAAGAAATGAGAATTCGCCAAGAAATCGTTTTAGGACAAGCAGGGGTGGACTTATTAACCAAATATCTACACTTAGAACCAACCGTATACCATATGAATGAAGGACACTCAGCATTTTTAAACTTAGAAATTATTAAAAACATCATAAAAGAAAAACAAGTATCTTTTGAAGTAGCAAAAGACATTGCAAGTTCAAAAACTGTATTTACTACCCATACACCAGTACCTGCAGGAAATGATATCTTCCCACTTCCATTAGTAGAAAGATATTTTAAAGACTTCTGGCCAAGACTAGGACTATCTAGAGAAGATTTCTTAAGACTTGGTATGAAGCCAGGAATAGATTTAGACGAAGGCTTTAACATGGGAATATTAGCCCTAAAAATTGCAGGAAAGAAAAATGGAGTAAGTAAATTACATGGAGCCGTATCAAGAGAACTATTTGGCGAAGTATGGCCAAATATAGCAGCCAATGAATCACCAATCGAATATGTAACAAACGGAATTCATACCTGTTCATGGTTAGCACCAAAAATGAAAGAACTATACAACAAATACCTAATCCCATATTGGCAAGACAATATGCATATTGACACGACATGGGAAAAAATCAAAAACATTCCAGACGATAAACTATGGAATATTCATGTTGACCAAAAAGTGAAATTAATTAAACTAGTAAAAGACAGTACTCATGAAAGATTAAGACGTTCTGGCTACAGCTACGAAGAAATCAACGAAATCACATCTAAACTAAATCCAGACAATCTAACCATAGGATTTGCCAGAAGATTTGCAACTTACAAAAGAGCGACCTTGATTTTTAAAGACTTAGAAAGAATTACACAAATCTTAAACGATAGCGAAAGACCTGTACAAATCATATTTGCTGGGAAAGCACATCCAGCAGACAAAGAAGGGCAAGACCTAATCAAATACATTCACGAAGTATCTATGATGCCACAATTCAAAGGAAAAATCTTTATTTTAGAAAACTACAACATAGCTATGTCAAGATATCTAGTAAGTGGTGTAGATGTATGGCTAAACAACCCAAGAAGACCAATGGAAGCATCTGGAACGAGTGGACAAAAAGCATCTGTAAATGGTGTTATCAACTTTAGTGTTTTAGATGGTTGGTGGGCAGAAGGGTATACCCAAACCAATGGATGGACTATCGGAACGAATGCTGAATACGACTCTTATGAAGCACAAGATATGGCAGATAGCCAAAGCATGTATCGTACCTTAGAAGAAAAAATCATACCAACCTATTACGATAGAGATAAAAACGGATTATCAAAAAAGTGGGCAGAATTAATGAAAAATTCTATCATTACAACAGGGGGAAAATACAGTACAGCAAGAATGCTTGTAGATTACACGAACCAATTATATATACCACTATGTAACTTAACCAAAAAATACTATGGTGACGTTGACAATGTGGCAGCTTACAACTCATGGAAAAAAGACTTAATTATGAATTGGAAAGATATCAAAATTAACCAAGTAAACAACTTAGACAACATTACAATTGATGCAGGAAACAACATAGAAGTAGCCTGTGAAGTAGAATTACCAAACATTGATGTAGAAAACATTACAGTAGAAGTATACTACGGAAAAATATTAGAAAATGGTGTAGTAGAAAATGTTAGCATTACACCAATGAAATTAGAAGACCAAGACGAAGAAAAGAAAAAATATTACTTTACCTCTAAAATTGAACTAACAACTGGTGGAAACTATGGATACACTTTTAGAGTCATGCCAAAACATGAAATGCTACTAGAACCTGCTAACTTAGATTTAGTAAAATGGATAACAAAATAAAAGAAGCGATGCTTTTGGGACGAAGTCTCAAAAAGCATCGTTTTCTATTTGACTTCATAAATCGACAATGATATAATGCAAATGAAAAAGAAATATAGAAAAAAAGGAGAAAAAATATGGCTGTAAAAATGATTGTTGGTCTTCAATATGGAGACGAGGGAAAAGGAAGAGCAGTACACTTTGAAGCAAAAAATGCTTCTATTGTAATTAGAGCAACAGGAGGGAGTAATGCTGGACATACCGTAGTAGCAAATGGTAAAAAATATGCCATGCATTTACTACCATCTGCTATTATTAGACCAGATGTACTTTCTATGATAGGACCACGGTGTAGTGGCTGATTTAAAGGTGTTAGCTGAGGAAGTTGAGCAAATGGAAGAGGTTGGTGTGAAAATAGAAAAAAGTAATTTTGCTATTAGCCAAAGAACCCATATCACTTTGCCACATCATAAACAATTAGATAGACTTTATGAGATGTTAAAAGATAATAAGGTAGGAACAACTGGTAGAGGGGTAGGAACAACTTATGAAGAAAAGGCAAGACGTACCAATTTAAGAATGTGTGATTTATTTTGTGAGGAAGAAGAACTAAAACACAAGATTGCAGAGAAT
>CAMSQT010000035.1 GCA_947062645.1 uncultured Clostridium sp.
GACAGGCTTCGACAAGGTAATTATAGGTATATTCTTTTTATCCTTTTTACCTTATTATTCGCATCATCAATTTCAAAAATAACACCATTAAAAATACATTCTCCGGTTTGCAATTTTATACCTTTCTGGTAAAGTAGTCTCAAATCTTTTTAAAGATGCCGAAATGTCCATTCCAATTACAGAATTTTTAGGACCTGTCATTCCTATGTCTGTTATATAACCAGTTCCTTCTGGCAATATTTTTTCGTCTGCTGTTTGTACATGTGTATGTGTTCCAAATACAGCAGTAACTTTTCCATCTAAATAATAACCCATTGCAATTTTTTCAGCAGTGGCTTCTGCATGGAAATCAACAAAAATCATGTCTACTTTGTCTTCTATTTCTTCTATAATTTCTTTTACTGTAATAAAGGGATTTTCACTAAGTACATTGATGTCTACTCTACCAATTAGATTAATTACTGCTATTTTTCTGCTTTGGCATTCATAAATTCCAAACCCTTTTCCTACTACTCCTTTTGGGTAGTTTGCTGGTCTTATTAGTTTAGGATGGTCAATAAATTGGAAAATGTCCTTTTTCCCCCAAGTGTGGTTTCCCATTGTTATAACATCAATGTTTAAGGCTAAGATGTCATTAAAGTTTTTGGTTGTAATTCCCATTCCTTCTGCTACATTTTCTCCATTTACTATGGTAAAGTCTATTTGTTCCTTTTGCTCGATTTGTTTTATTTGTTTTTTTAGTTCTTGGATACCACTGTTTCCTATTAAGTCTCCTACTGCTAAGATTTTCATAGTATTCCTTCTTTCTTTTTTAGTTTTGTTTATCATACTATAAATAAAAGAATAAAGCAAGTTAAAAACGATGCTTTTTGACCCCGCACCAAAAAACATCATAAAAAAAGCTGTGACTTTTTTGTCACAACTTTTTTATTTTCCTATTTTGCATAATCAATTACTCTTGTTTCACGAATCATATTAACCTTGATTTGACCTGGATAATCCATTTCGTTTTCGATTTTCTTAGAAACTTCTCTTGCTAAAATTGTCATTTTATCGTCTGTAATTCTATCTGGTTTTACAATAATTCTAATCTCTCTACCAGCTTGAATTGCAAATGATTTTTCAACACCATCAAAAGAATCTGCAATTTCTTCTAAGTTTTGTAATCTTTTAATATACGCTTCTACAGTTTCTCTTCTAGCACCTGGTCTTGATGCTGATACAGCATCTGCTGCTTGAATTAAAACAGCTTCTAAAGTTTCTGGTTCTACATCACCATGATGGGCTTCTACTGCATTTAATACCAATGGATTTTCTTTGAATTTTTTAAGTACTTCTACTCCTATTTCAACATGGGTTCCTTCCATGTCATGGTCTAATGCTTTTCCTATATCATGTAAAAGTCCAGCTCTTCTTGCTAATTTAGCATCTAAGCCTAACTCTTCTGCCATAATTCTTGCTAAGTTAGAAACTTCAATAGAATGATTTAATACATTTTGTCCATAACTTGTCCTATATTTTAGTTTTCCAATTAGTTTTACGATGTCTGGATGAAGACCAATTACTCCTGTTTCTAAAACGGCTCTTTCTCCTTCTTCTTTTATCGTATTGTCTACTTCTTCTTTTGCTTTTTCTACCATTTCTTCTATTTTGGCAGGATGGATTCTTCCGTCGTCGATTAATTTTTCTAATGCAATTTTGGCAACTTCTCTTCTTAATGGGTCAAAACCTGATAAAACGACTGCTTCTGGTGTATCGTCTATGATTAAGTCAATTCCTGTTAAGGTTTCTAAGGCTTTTATGTTTCTTCCTTCTCTACCAATTATTCTTCCTTTCATGTCGTCATTTGGAAGAGCAACAATTGATACTGTAGTTTCCTGAGAGTGATCTGCTGCACATTTTTGCACTGCATAACTTAAAATTTCCTTTGCATTTTTGATAGAAGTTTCTTTTGCTTTTTGCTCTTTTTCACGGATTAATGCTGCTTTTTCTGCGGTTAATTCTTTGTCCATTTCGCTTAATAACTTCTCTTTTGCTTCTTCCTTACTTAGTGCTGCAATTTTTTGAAGTTGTACCATTTCTTCAGCATGTAGTTGTTCGATTTCTTCTTTTTGTTTTTCCACTTCTTGTAATTCTCTTTCTACATCTTGTTGTTTCTTTTCAAAGTTTGCTTCACGCTTTTCTAAGTTTTCTTCTTTTTGCATTAATCTTGCTTCTTGTTTTTGTACTTCGCCTCTTCTTTCTTTAATCTCTTGGTCTAGCTCTTTTCTACTGTTCATGATTTCTTCTTTGGCTTTGAAGATTTCTTCTTTTTTTAAATTTTCTGCTTCTATTTTAGCTAAATCAACTAGTCTTTTGGCTTCGTTTTCTGCTCCTTGTATTTTAGACTCAGCAACTTTTTTGCGGTATGCCATTCCAAATAGGCTACCAATTGCTAATGAGATTAAGATAGAGACGATTATGATTACTATACTCATAATCATACACCTCTTTCTTATTTAATTTTCAATGTTCGAATAAAATATATATTATTTTTCTTCCATATATTTTTTCCTTCCTATTCTATTTTATCTTTATTATTGTAAACTGTCAAGTGATTTTGAAGAAAAAGGCGAATTACTTGTAATTTCCTTCCCATTGGAAACCATTTCAATGGTACTATTTTCATCTGTTCGATAAATCCTAATATTTTGCTTTTGTAGCCTTTCCAAAATCTTATCTTTCGGCAAGCCATATGAATTATCTTTTCCCACCATAATAACAGCATATTGAGGCAAAATCTGTTTTAAAAATGCTTCACTTGTGCTAGTATTAGAACCATGATGTCCTACTTTTAATACATCTGTTTTAGGCCAATCCCTTTGTTTTTCATTTTTTATTTCTGCATCTCCCATAAATAAAAAACTGTTATTTCCAAATGTTAGACGAATGATAATAGAAGATAAATTTAAATTTTCTTTGTCTAAAATAGAATCTGTCATAATTTCACAGTTTGCTTCTCCTACTTTAAAAGTTTGCCCTTTGGTTGGTGTTGTTACTTTTAAATTTTTATTGCTAATAGCATCTAATACATCTTCAAAGGTTTTAGTTGTGGTTTCTATTTTTGGCATATAAATATTTTCAACATCTAAATTGTTAATTACATCGTCTAACCCTCCTATGTGGTCTTCGTGTGGATGGGTTCCGTACTACATAATTTAGTTTTTCAATACCTTTTTCCTTTATAAATTTAACAACTGCTTCTCCATCTTCATTGTTTCCGCTATCAATTAGCATAGTTTCTTCTTTGTTTATGACCAAAATACTATCTGCTTGTCCTACATCAATAAAATATACCTTTAAGTTATCTTCTGCTACAAATTCGTGGACTTGTTCTTCAAAATTAATGTTTAGTCCTGCTATGTTACTTACTGTGTTTAAAATTTCTGTGTTAGCACCACATAATATTAATACTATTAGAATCGTAGCTGTTATAATTCCTGTTATAATTTGTACTTTCTTGGTTTTTCTTTTTGTCTTCATTGACTTTTCCTTTCCTTAATTCCACAGGTCATCCATTTTATTTTTGATACGGTTTGTTTCTTCTTCGGTTCTTTTTTTGTCTAAGCTATATTTCCCATTAACTTTTTTTAGGATGTCTCCTTCTTTGCTATTTTTTGGCAATTTGCTTTTGTCTACTTGTATTATTTTCCCTGTTTTCCTATTTTCTAAAATTGCCACATCTTCTTCCCATCTATCAATACTATATTCTTCTACTGCATCTAGTTTTTGGGCTAGTTCAATTTCTTCTTGACTAATACTTACATTTTCTAGTTTCAATTTATTTACTTGCATTGTTTTTTCGGCTGTTTCTTGTAACCTTTCTAAAAAGTTAAATTTCATGGCTTCACTTCCTTTTCCCCATACTATATAACAATTCATTTCAAAAATCAATAGTTTGGCGTAAATTTTTACAACTCAAGCAACAAAAAAACTAGACTAAAGTAACACTAATCTAGTTTTCTAATTTTTTATATTTTAATAAATTCTACCTCATGTCCACAACTATCTAAAAACTTCTTTAAATCTGCAAATGTAATCAATACACATGCTTCGTTTGTATTTGGATGAAAAGCTAATTTGTCTTTATTTTTTAAGTCTTTGTCTAGTAGAACCTCTACTGTTTTTTCTGGATTGTTAATTAATCCCATAGGGCTTACATGTCCTGCTTCTAATCCTAGATGTTTTTGTAATCTTTCGCTAGACCCAAAACTTAATCTTGAAGTATAAGCTTGTTCTTGGATTTTATCCATTCTAGCTTGTTTATCCCCACAAAGGATTACTAGAAAATGTCTTTTTCCCTTTTGATCTCTTAAAAATAAATTTTTACAAATTTCTGCTCCTTTAAATATCGCAGGGTCTAAGTTTGTCATGTCTTCTATGGTGTATACTGGTGGGTGTTTTACTAATTCATAATTAATTTCTAATTCGTCTAATTTTTTTAACACTTCTTCCATTTTTCTTTCCTCCGTTTTTTCTTATTTTCTTCTATTTTGTCCATTATTTTACCACTTCTACATCAATATTTAAATTCTCGCCATTGATGTTTGTTTCTGTGTATGAACTTTTATTCTCATTATAAAGAACGTTAACTGCTAAGGTATCATGCTTAATCAATTCTTCATTCTTTTTGATAACTTCTTCCAACATAGCATTTCCAGCCACATAAAGATTAATATTATCTAGTACCTCAAAGCCTTTATCTTTTCTCATATTTTGTACTTTTGATAAAATTTCTCTAACGAAACCTTCTTCTTTTAAAGCTGGAGAAATCGTAGTATCTAGTACAACACCAATTTCACCTTCTCCACTAAAAGCAAATCCTTCTTTTCCTTGCATGGTAACTAGTAAATTGTCAGCATTTAAGGCAATTTGCGTGTCTTCTATTTCAATGTATTCTATTCCACCATTTTTAACAGTATTGGCTAAATCCATTTGATTTTTTTCTGATATTGCTTGTTTGATTTTTGGAATTAATTTGCCATACTCTTTTCCTAATACTGGTAAGTTTGGCTTAATTTCAAAATTTACATAGTCTGACATTTCTGCACCTAAATCAATTTCTTTTACATTTAATTCCTCTTTTACAATATCTGCATAATATTCTGGTAAAGTATCAATTGAAATTAACATCTTAGATAGTGGTTGTCTATTTTTGATATTTGCTATATTTCTTGCACCACGTCCTAATTTTACAATTTTATAAGCCAAATCCATTTCTGTTTCTAGTTTTAGGTCTATCTCATTTTCTTTTGCATTTGGCCATAAGCACAAATGAACACTTTCTGGCTCGTTTTTATCTAATCCCACTACTAAATTTTGATAGATTTCATCTGCCATAAAAGGTACAAATGGTGCTGCTATTTTAACTAATGTTGTTAGTACGCGATATAAGGTGCAATAAGCTCCAATTTTTTCGTCATTTAATTCTTGCGCCCAAAATCTTTCTCTATTTCTACGAACATACCAATTTGAAAGTTCGTCTGTAAAGTTTTCAATTAAGATAGCAGCAGAAGTAATGTCATATTGTTCTAGTTTGCTATCTACTTTTTTAACAACAGTATTTAATTTTGAAATAATCCATTTGTCCATAATATTGGTTGGTTTAAAATCAGCATATTGCAATGGATTAAATTGGTCAATCTCAGCATATAGCACATAGAAAGAATATACATTCCATAGGGTACTTAGGAAACCTCTTCCGGGTTTCTTGTACATTATTTAGTCCTAATCTTGTTGGAAGCCATGGTGCGCTACAAGTATAGAAGTGCCATCTGGTTGCATCTGCACCAACGGTATCTAATAGTTCCATTGGATCTACACCATTTCCTTTGGATTTAGACATTTTTTGACCTTTTTCATCTAATACATGTCCTAATACAATACAATTTTCAAATGGTGTTCTTCCAAATAGAGCTGTTCCAATTGCTGTTAAGGTATAGAACCATCCTCTGGTTTGGTCTACTGCTTCACTAATAAATCCTGCTGGGAAGTTATTGTCAAACATTTCTTTATTTTCAAATGGGTAATGCCATTGGGCAAAAGGCATGGAACCTGAGTCAAACCAACAGTCAATTACTTCTTTGGCTCTGTGCATTTTTTTGCCACATTTTGGACATTTTAATGCTACGTTATCAATATATGGTTTGTGAAGTTCGATATCTTCTGGTACTTCGATTCCTTTTTCTTTTATTTCTTCGATAGAACCAATGCATTCTTGATGACGACAGTTTTCGTCTTCACAAGTCCATACTGGAAGTGGCGTTCCCCAATATCTATCTCTTGAAATTCCCCAGTCAATTACGTTTTCTAAGAATTTTCCAAATCTTCCCGTTCTTATGGTATCTGGATACCAATTGACTTGATTGTTATTGGCAACTAATTCGTCTCTTAGTTTGCTCATTGCAACAAACCAGCTTTCTTTTGGATAATAAAGAAGCGGTGTATCACATCTCCAGCAATGTGGATAAGAGTGTAAATGTTTTTCTTTGCTAAATAACTTATTTTCCTCTTTTAACCATTTACAAATATCTTCGTTACAATCTCTTACAAATCTACCTGCCCATGGTTCTACTTCTTCTACAAATTTTCCTGCTTTATCTACTAAATTGATAAAGGTAATACCGTTTTGTTTAGCTACTAAACTATCGTCCTCTCCATAGGCTGGTGCAATGTGAACAATACCAGTACCATCTTCTAAGTTAACATAGTCACCATGAATTACCTCAAAAGCTTTTCCTTCTACTTCCCCAAATGGCATTAATCTTTCATATTTGGTTCCAAGTAACTCTTCCCCTTTGAAGGTTTTTACAAGTTCATAAGGAGTTTCTTTTAAAACCGTTTCTAGTAAATCTTTGGCTAAAATATAAGTTTCATATTGTGGTTCTTCTTCTGTTCCAATATTAGCTTTTACCTCTACATATTCATAAGATTTATTCACACAAAGTGCTAAGTTAGATGGCAAAGTCCAAGGTGTTGTTGTCCATGCTAAAATATACTTATCTTCATCAACCACCTTAAATTTAGCAATACAAGTTAAATCTTTTACATCTTTATAACCTTGTGCCACTTCATGAGAAGATAAAGCGGTTCCGCATCTTGGACAATATGGCATAACTTTATGCCCTTCATATAATAAACCTTTTTCCCACATTTGTTTCAATGCCCACCATACAGACTCAATGTATTCATTGTGGTAGGTAACATATGGGTGTTCCATATCCACCCAAAAGCCTACTTTGTTGGTCATTTCTTCCCACATAGAAACATAGGTAAATACACTTTCTTTACATTCTTTTACAAACTTTTCTACTCCATATTTTTCAATTTGTTCTTTCCCTGAAATTCCTAATTTTTTCTCAATTTCCAATTCAACTGGAAGCCCATGGGTATCCCATCCTGCTTTACGAATTACCTTATACCCTTTCATAACCTTGTATCTTGGGATAATATCCTTCATAACTCTTGTTTCAATATGCCCTACATGTGGCTTTCCATTAGCAGTAGGTGGCCCATCATAAAAAGTAAAATATCTTTTTCCTTCGTTCATGGCAAAGTTCTTTTTTATGATATCTTTTTCTTGCCATCCTTTCGCAACTTCTTTTTCCATTCCTACAAATCCGTTTTTTAATTCTGGTTTTTTATACATATTTCTTCCTCCTTAGGGATTTGGGGACGTTCCTTAAATCCCTACTTTAGGGATTCGGGGACAGTCCTTAATCTCTTTTTTGATTTTTATTTGTTTTTGCTTTCAATTTCTTGTAGTTCAAATCTGTATTTTTGTTCTACGTTTGGATATTTTTCGTGGTCTACTTCTGATAGAAACATATCTAATGGTCTAGCACATAGCATAGTGGTATCTCCATATAAGTGTCTATATATTACCATTTTTTCTTTTGTTTCGCTATGATAGGCAATGTCCTCTACTAGATAGTAGTCTCCTTTAAAGTGTTTGTAAATTCCTTTTACTTTTAATTCTCTCATTTTTTCCTCCTTTTTTCTCCTTCTTCAAAAACAAAACAGTTTAACGTCGCAAGGTGTTGCTTTTCATTTGTTCTAAAAAAATAAAGCTATTTCAATCCTAATCATATTTAGGACGAAATAGCTTGAATTCCGCGGTACCACCTATTTTAGTAAATTGATATTTACTCTCTTCATTTTCCTTTAACGCAGGTCTCTACGGTCAAGCTTACTTTTTAATATCTATTCTTCAGTTTGACAACCAACTAAGGTGATAATAAATAATTTTTACTTACCAAATTTTCAGCTACCTTTGGCTCTCTTTTTAAGATATTTTATTATTTATCTTGTCCTTGTTATTGTTTTTCTTATTTTCTATTGTTTATTATTATATCATATTTTTTGGTTTTTGCAAGTGTTTTTTATTTAATTCTTCTTGAATTACTACCATATTAGTTTACAAATATAAAGCTACGCGAAACCCAATGTATCCTCTACCGAAATCGTCTGGATTAACTCTAGAACGACTGGAAGGTGAACAATCTTTTCCTATATTGGTGTAAATGTTTCCTCGATAAACTCGGTATATTGTTGTATAAGCTTCCATAGTCCATTCCATAACATTTCCTGCCATATCATAAATGTTTTTTTCAGCATATTCTGGTTTTGAACCTGTTGCTGTTGGCGAAGAAGCATTATAATGACCTCTACCCTCACTATTTCTTACATAAGAATCTTCTGCACAACTACCATTAATATAATTACTATCCATAAACTGCATAGTTGCATCCCATTGTATACCATAACATAAAGTACTTGTTACACCTTGGTACTTATTAGTAGTAGCAAATTCTTTTGCTAATTTCACAGCCCCTACTTTTCCTCCTGTTTGACTTGTTCCTTCTATATCATTCATACTATTTCCCCATGGGACATTATTATACACATCTGCTCCTTTTTTTACTACTACATTTCCAGCACTATCTTTTCCTGCTTCAAATCTTCCTATATAAAATCCTTTATTATTTTTTACACTATTGTACATAGCACTATATTCATTTGCTTCAGTAGAATATCCATTGGCAAATGGTTCTGTACAATAAGTTAGCCAAGATTGTAGACTATTATCACTGTATCCTTCTATTGTTTTGAAGTTATTTATATTATCTACTGGCACCCAAACAAATTGATTTCCTGTTGAATCTTCAATTACAACTCCTTCTGCTATCGTATCTGCCGAATCACTTGCTATTTTAAAGTCTGCTGGAACTATAAAATCCTTATTATCTGTATCCTTTACTTCTATTTTTTCTTCAAATACTTCTTTTTCTTTTGCTTCCTCCATTGAAATTGTTGGTATTTTATTTTTGTCTTCATTACTTCCTGTTATCTTTCCAGTCTCGCTATCTACCGTATACTCATTCCCTGATTTATCAAAAGTTACTTTTATTTTACCTCCATCTTCTTCTGCTGTTGCTCCTGCATTTTGATTATCTAAAGCTTTACCTAATTCATCTGCTGTAACCATTAAATCATTTCCACTATTGCTATCCAACTTATCTGCCATAACTGTACTATAAGC
>CAMSQT010000036.1 GCA_947062645.1 uncultured Clostridium sp.
GATGAGGCATTGTGACTGGAGTTCAGACGTGTGCTCTTCCGATCTCTAATGGTTACACATGATGCCTTTACAGCCTCTTATGCAAATAGAATTTTATTTATTAAAGATGGAAAAATCTTTAATGAAATAATCAAAGGGAATGACACAAGAAAACAATTCTTTGAAAAGATAATTGAGGTGCAAACACTTCTTGGAGGTGATCTGAACGATGTTATTTAAATTATCTTGGAATAATATGAAAAAAAGTATAAAAGATTATGCTATCTATTTTTTAACATTAGTATTAGGTGTAGCGATTTTTTATATGTTCAATTCAATAGACAGTCAACAAGCTATGCTACAGGTATCACAATCACAAAGAGAAATAATAAAAATGATGATTTCGATGCTTGGTTTTGTATCAGTATTTGTAGCAGTTATATTAGGACTGTTAATTGTATATGCTAATAATTTCTTAATTAACCGAAGGAAAAAAGAATTTGGAATTTATATGTCTCTTGGAATGGGAAGAAGACAAATATCAAAAATTATACTAATGGAAACAATATTTGTTGGAATCATTTCACTTGCCATAGGAATAGTTGTAGGTGTATTTGCATCACAATTTATGTCTGTATTAGTTGCAAAAATGTTTGAAGCAGATATGAGTGAATTTCAGTTTGTATTTTCTGGGGATGCTTGTATAAAAACTTGCATTTATTTTGCAGTAATGTATGTAGCAGTTATGCTCTTTAATACATTTACTGTTTCAAAATATAAACTAATCAATTTATTAAATGCACAAAAGAAAAATGAAAAAGTAAAAATAAAAAATCCATTTCTTTGCCTATTAGTATTTATTGTTGCAGGTGCAATGTTAGGTTATGCTTATTGGAAAGTAACAGCGGATAGCAGTAGTTTAAATACATTTGATAAACTATTACCACCAATACTAATTCGGAATAGTTAGTACAATATTAATTTTCTGGTCTTTATCAGGTTTTATTATACAAATTGTTCAAAAAATGAAAAATACATATTTAAAAGGTACAAATATGTTTGTATTAAGGCAAATTAACAATAAAATCAACACAATGGTAGTAAGTATGAGTGTTATATGTTTAATGTTATTTATGACAATATCAATACTTTCTTCAAGTTTATCGTTGAGAAATACAATGGGAAGAGAGTTAGTAGAAATGACACCAGTAGATGTAAATTTATATAAAATAGCAAATTTACCAGAAAGATCTGTTAATAAATATGGTAAAGAAACAATATATACAGAAGAACAAAGGAAAGATTCAAAAATTCCATTAGCAGATACATTAAAAAGCAATGGACTAGATATGAATGTATTAAAAGATATGGTAGAAATACCAATCTATGCAAGCAATGATTTAACATGGAGTGATTTTTTAGAAGATAAGTTAGAACAGTTAAAAGCGAAATTTCCTATGCTTGCATATGATACTGCAGAAGAAATTGTAAAAATATCTGATTATAATAAAATAGCAAAATTATATGGAATAGATGAGTATGAGATAAATGATAATGAATATATTATGATTTGTGATTTTGCGAGTATGAAAGAAGTAAGAAATGAAGTATTAGTAGATGGAAACAATTCTTTAACAATCGCAGGAAAACAATACAAATCAAAATATAATGAGTGCAAAAATGGATTTATAGTAATGTCAACAAGCCATACAAATACAGGAATAATAGTTGTTCCAGATAATTGCCCTTTAACAGATGATATGAAAGAAATACACTTTTTAGCAGCAAATTATAATGATGACACAGAAGAAGGAAAGAAAAAGATTGAAGAATTATTTTCAAAAAATGATTCAGCATTTATACAGAATTTAGACAAAAAAGGATTAGAGATAGAAGGACTTACTAAAACAAGGATTATGGAAGGAAGTATAGGATTAGCGACAATAGTAACATTTATAGCAATTTATTTAGGCGTAATATTCCTAATTGCAAGTTCAGCTATCCTAGCATTAAAACAACTAACAGATAGTTCAGATAATAAACAAAGATATACTATTTTGAGAAAAATAGGTTGCGATGAAAAAATGATAAATAAATCATTATTTAGACAAATAGGAATATTCTTTGGAGTGCCATTATTACTTGCAATTATACATTCAATATTTGGAATACAATTTGCAGTAAAAATGATGTCAGGTTTAGCAAGTGAAAAGGACTTATTGCCATCAGCAGTAGTAACAGTAGTTGTTATAGGTGTAATCTATGGAGCCTATTTCTTGGCTACCTACTTTGGAAGTAAAAATATCATTAAGGAGGAATAGATATGTTTGGAATCTTTAAAATGATATTTTTAGGAATTATAGCATTAGTAGTAATAGTATGGATTACAATTTTTAATATAGGAGCGGGAGAAAATCCAAAAGACAAAATAATAAACACTTATGATTCATTTATTCAAAGTTTTGATACAGCAGGTTTAACAAGTAATTGGAAATTAAAAGGCAAAAGAAAATATGGAGCAGATAAATATGTTGGAACATATATAGCCAATTATGATAACTATTCAGGTGAAGAAACAATATTTGGAGGAACTGCTATTTCAAGAAAAAATGGAGATCATATAAAACTAAAAATTAAAATTGAAAAAGAAAGTGGTAATATCAATATAATTGCTAAACTAGGAAACAATGAAAATACTTTAATAAATGATGCAGGAGAATATGAAGATAATATATATGCCAGCGGAGTTAGTTATTATTTAACTATAAAATTAGATGATTTTAAGGGAAATATTGATATTATAGCAGAGTAGGGGGAGATTAAGTATTTCAGCAACAGATGAGATGAAGTATGAATATACTTTAGATTGTTACAATGAAAATGGAAATAAAAAAAGGAATAAAAAGTAGTAAAAGAGGTGGTAAAGATGAAGAAATTTTTAAAAATAGTATTTTTTATAACATTGATAATAACAAGTATAGCATTGCTATTTGTAGGAAATGGATATAAAATGTATAAAGATGCAATACAAGAAATAAGTATAGAAGATAAAACAAAAGAAATAAAAAGCAAAGAAAACTATACAGAAATTTCAGACTTACCACAAAATTATATCAATGCAGTATTATCAGTAGAAGATCATAGATTTTATAAACATTGTGGAATAGATTTAATTGCAATAGGTAGAGCAACAATAAATGATATAAAAGCTATGGATTTTGTAGAAGGTGGAAGTACCATAACACAGCAATTAGCAAAAAATATATATTTTACACAAGACAAGAAATTTGAAAGAAAAATAGCAGAAGTATTTATGGCATTTAAAATAGAAAACAAATGTGAAAAAGATGAAATACTAGAATTATATTTAAATACAAGTTATTTTGGAGATGGATATTATAGTGTAAGGGAAGCAAGTCTAGGATATTTTGGAAAAGAGCCAAATCAGATGACAGATTATGAAGCAATTATGCTGGCAGGAATACCTAATGCACCATCAGTGTATGCACCAACAAAAAATCCAGAATTAGCAAAACAAAGACAAAAACAAGTAATAAACAAAATGATAGAATATAAATATCTTACACAAAGTGAAGCAGATAAAGTATTAAAACAGGAATAATATACAATCTTATGCATTTTATAAGAGGGCAGTTTTGCTCTCTTTTAATTTAGAAACAAAAAAATTCCAAATTATTTTAATCTTTGGAATCTTTTATTTCTATATTGTTAGGAATGGAACAAGAACAGTAAACATAAAACAATATAGTTTTAGATATTATCATACAACCAGAATTAGTAAAATACAAATTTTATTTGTAAAAATACTACACAAATTTAAAATAATGTGATACAATGCTTTACAGAATTACGAAACTCTATAATAATCAATAAAGTTAAACAAAGAATTTTTAGGATTAAAAATACAAGCCAAAACCTAAAAAAGGCTTAAATACAAGGAAAAATAAAGGAGGAATTAACCATGTCAGGACATTCAAAATGGCACAACATACAAGCCAAGAAAGGAAAAGCAGACGCTGCAAGAGGAAAAATCTTCACAAAATTAGGAAGAGAACTGTTAATTGCCGTAAAAGAAGGAGGACCAGACCCAGCAGGAAACTCAAAACTAAAAAATGTAATAGCAAAATGTAAAGCAGCCAACATGCCAAACGACACCATCAATAATGCCATCAAAAAAGCATCTAGCAGTAACGAAAATTACGAAGAAATCATATACGAAGGGTATGGACCAAACGGAGTAGCCGTTATCGTAGAAGCTGCAACCGATAATAAAAATAGAACCGCAGCAGATGTAAGACATGCTTTTGATAAATCAGGAGGAAATTTAGGTACAAGCGGATGCGTATCCTACATGTTTAATAAAAAAGGAATTATCGTAATTGAAAAAGAAACTAGCAAAATGGAAGAAGAAGACTTAATGATGCTAGCATTAGAAGCTGGAGCAGAAGACTTCCAAGCCTTAGAAGAAATTTATGAAATCATAACAGATCCGTCAGATTTTACAGCAGTTCGTGAAAAATTAGAAGAAGCAGGATTAGAATTCTTAGAAGCAGAGGTGCAAATGGTGCCAACTACCACAGTTAGCCTAGATGAAAAAGGAATCGAAAAAATGGAACGACTAATCGAAAGATTAGAAGACTTAGACGATGTTGCAAACATCTACCATAACTGGGAAGAATAAATAAAAAAGGAGAATGAAAAATGGAACCAAAGAAAAACAGTAAAAAACTTTTAATTCTTATTATTTTGTTAGTTATTTTAATTGCAATAACAGGAGTAGCATTTGCTTATTTTGCAACTGATGTATTTAAAAGCAATAAAGAGATGTTTTTTAAATATATCACACAAATAGCAGACGAAAAAGAAGGCTTTATTGACACACGGATTAAAGCAATATCTTGAAAAACAAAAAAACACACCATACCATAATCAAGGAACATTCACACCTAGTATAGAAGCAGAAAATGAAGAAACATATAAAGCAGTAAACGATTTTAATATCAGTTTTTCAGGGCAAACTGACAAAGTAGCAAACAAAGCTATGCAAGATATTAGTATAAATTATACCGAAGATGTGAAATTTCCTATTAATTATAAAAAAATAGAAAACACCTTTGGTCTTCAAACCAAGCATGTAGGAAGTAAGCATATTGCAGTAGAAACAGGCCAATTAGAAAACGAAGAAGTAGACTCTTTAAACGGCATATTAGAAGGAACACAAAAAATAAATGAACTAACACAAGTGCCATTTACCAAGGAAGAGTTACAAAAATTACAAGAAACATATAGCACGATAATTAGCAATGGATTGCAAAAAAACCAATTTTCTAAGTTACAAGAAAATGGTGTTACAGGCTATAAACTAAGTATAAATCAAGACCAATTTAAAAATGTAACATTACAAGTATTAGAGGCTTTAAAAAATGACCAAAGTACATTAGATAAGTTAAATGAATATGCAAAAAAACAACAGAATTCAGCAAAAATAACACCAAGCACAATTGATAATGCTATTAAGTCAATACGGAGAAGATAGTGAAGAAAGTGATATAACTTGGGAAATCACAGTGTGGGCAAGAAAAGGAAAAACCATTAAATTGTCAATGGCAAGCGAAAAAAAAGGAGTAGAAATAGCTCTTACGAAGAAAAAAGAAGGAGATAATCTTAATTACCAAGTTTCTTTAAGTGTCAATGATGAAGAAAATGGCTTAGGAAATATAGGACTTTTGTTTAGTGCAAATTATGCTGGATTAAATGAAATGCAAAGTGTAAAAGAAGACTATAGTGTAGAATTACAGTTGCAAGACAAAGAAACAATGACAGCTAAATATCAATTCGAAAATCAAATAGATTTTACAGACAGTATAGAAATAGAAGAATTTAGCAAGAAAAATGCTATGATATTAAATAACTATGACAAAGAAAAAGTAAACAGCTTTATGCAACAAGTAGTAAACCGAATTAGCGAGGTCAATAAAAAGCAAATGGAAGAATTGGGACTACAAGAAAACGAAAATCCATTAATACAAATGTTTAGTCCAATATTAGGAGCAACCTTTTTGGGACAATCTAATAGTTCTATGAATAACTTAGATTTTTCATCGCAAGAAATAGAAGCATATAACATGAAATTCGAAAATTATGTAGGAACAAAACTATCAGGAGCTAGTGTAAAAGGGTTACTATCAACTATTAGTCTAAATAATGAAACAGCAGAAGAAAATGGAGAAGAAGACCAAAAAATAAAAGAGATCCACTTTGATGGTGAAGAATATGAAGTAACCGACCAAAATATAGCATTTATCAAAGACAATATTGAAATAGAAGCAGAATATCGTGTAGAAGTAGAAAAAGACGAAAATACAGGACGCATTTATAGAATTGTAATTAATAAAAAATAAGTTCTATGGAATCATTAAGAAACATATACTAAATATAGTATATGTTTTTTTATGTATCTAAACATAGCAAAAAGAAAAGGAGGATGCCTATGAAAGAAATAGAAGAAGTTATAAGATACTTTCCAATCCCCATCTATACGTTATTAAAAAATACACTATCACAAGACAAGAACCTGCAAAACGATTTACAAGAAATACGAATAAGAGTAGAAAGAGCAATTCTTTTAAAAACCAGACAAGCTGACATTATTATTAATTATCAAGTAAGCAGTAGTGAAATATTACAAACGTTAGAAAGACTTTGTGAAAACTCAATCTATGCTTATAAAAACCAGATATGTGAAGGTTTCTTAACCATAAGAGGAGGGCATAGAATTGGAATAACAGGAAGTGCTGTTATAGGAAACAATGAAATCATCAATCTAAAATACATAACCAGTTTGAATTTTAGAATTGCAAGAGAAGTAATAAACTGTAGCAATCAACTTTTAAAAGAAATTATTGATATCGAAAACAATTCTATTTATAATACTTTATTAGTATCACCACCAGGGAAAGGAAAAACCACCATGTTAAGAGACATCATTCGAAATATCAGCAATGGAATCAATGAAATCCATTTCAAAGGAATGACATGTGGCGTAGTAGACGAAAGAGGCGAAATTGCAGCTATGTACAAAGGTTCTCCACAAAATGATATAGGAATGCGAACAGATGTGATTGAAAATATAAGTAAAGCAAAAGGAATGAAAATGTTAATTCGATCTATGGCACCAGAAGTAATTGCATGTGACGAAATTGGTTCAACAGAGGATATACGGAGCCATTCGGAGAAGCTATGAATGCAGGTGTAAAGGGAATCTTTACGATGCATGGAAAAACAATGGAGGACATTAGAAACAATAGAGGAATCAATCAGTTAATCGAAACAAACCAAATAGAAAAAGTACTTTTTCTTTAAAATTTTATACTAAAAGTTCTAAAAAGAAAATACCTTGCATAAAATAATATTAATTTGAAAAAGAAATGAGGAAAAACAATGCAAATGATAAAATATTTCATGTTATTTTTAGTCTTATTAGCCTGTAGTTTAATAGGAAGGAACCTATCAAAAAGATATGTAATACGACTAAAACAGCTAGAAGAAATGAAAAATGCCCTAAACATGCTTCAATCAAAAATCCAATTTACCTATGAACCCATTCCAGAAATTTTTACACAAATAGCAAAAAATTGCACCAAAACAATAGGACAAGTATTTCTACTTGCCAAAGAAAAAATGGAGACCAAAACGGCAAACCTTGCATGGGAAGAAGCAATAGAAGAAAGTCAGACAGCATTAGCACAAGAAGACAAATATGTACTAAAAACCCTATCAAAACTATTAGGTCAAACCGATGTAGAAGGGCAAATAGCCCAAATCGAAATCACGCAAAAATTTTTAGAAACGCAAATAAAAGAAGCACAAGAAGAAAAGCAAAAAAACGAAAAATTATACAGCAAATTAGGAGCCACTATAGGATTAGCCATAGTAATAATTCTATTTTAAAACATATTTAAGGAAAGGAAAGATAGCAAAAAATGGATATCAATTTACTATTTAAAATAGCAGCAATAGGAATATTAGTTGCTGTATTACATCAAGTACTAGTAAGAGCAGGAAGAGAAGATCAAGCTATGATGACTACATTAGCAGGACTTGTCATTGTCTTAACCATGGTAATAAAAGAAATTAGTGGACTATTTGGCACCGTTAGAACCATATTCAATCTTTGATTTCAACTTTTGGTAAGTTTGGGACAGGCACCAACATACCATTTGTGGCAAGTTTGGGACAGGTCTTCAGATAAGTATATTATAGACAGCTTAAAAACAAACTCTTAGGAGGGAAAGTAAAAGTGGAAATCATTAAAATAATTGGAGTTGCGTTAGTTGCACTTATTATTATCATTTTATTAAAGCAATATAGACCAGAATTTGCTATTTATATTAGTTTGCTAACAGGAGCATTAATTTTATTACTAGTCATGGACAAGCTAACAGGAATTATTACACTATTACAATCTCTAGCTAATAAGGCCTCGATTAATAGCACATTTCTAGCCTTGCTAATCAAAATAACAGGAATTGCATTTTTAGCAGAATTTGCCGTAAGTATTTGTAAAGATTCAGGAG
This sequence comes from uncultured Clostridium sp., assembly GCA_947062645.1. GTDB lineage: Bacteria > Bacillota > Clostridia > TANB77 > CAG-508 > CAG-269. Next base: position 8,577 of record CAMSQT010000036.1, read on the forward strand.
AAGGAGCCATTGCAAGTAAAATTGAAATGGGAAGCAAAATTATTATCATATCAATGTCAATTCCAATCATTTCAAGCCTGCTAGAGATAATATTAAAGATATTACCCAATTAAAGATTTGTGTTGTAAACCTGTCCCAAAGTGACCATAAATGGCTAAAGTGGGACTGTCCCAGAGTGACCATGAGGAGGAAAATAAGGAGTAAAGTTACAAATGAAGAGATTTACTTTATATCTAATGTTAATATTTTGTGTTCCTTTTTTAGTTTCTTTTGTAGGAAGCTATAGTTATGCTAGCAATGAAGAGACAATAAAAGAGCAACAAGAGGAATTTGGGATACAGGATTTTTTGCAAAATTCGAAACAGTATGCTGGTGAGTTTTTTGAGGGAATGACGATAGAGGATATTTTGAGTGATGCGATAAAAGGACAAGTTGATAATGGTAGTATTGGAAAAAGGGTTCTTAATTTGTTAGGAAAAGAACTACTAACTACTATAAAAGCAATAGGTAGTATTTTGGTTATTATTGTTATTCATAGTGTTTTAAAGTCAATTAGCGAAAGCTTAGAAAATGAAGGGGTTTCGAAGTTGATTTATTATGCTCAATACATATTAATTATTACTATTATTTTAGGGAATTTTTCGAGCATTGTGAAGATGGTGCAAGATACGACCACTAATTTGGTTGCTTTTATGAATATGTTAGTGCCACTTTTAATAACGC
>CAMSQT010000037.1 GCA_947062645.1 uncultured Clostridium sp.
TACACTCGATCCAACACTCTTTCCCTACACGACGCTCTTCCGATCTATATATTAGTGGTAGTGCTTAGAAGATTAGCTGAAAATTTGAACCTAAAGCCCAAAACGGTGGGAGATATTGCGGGGATTGCTACGTCAATACCTGAACTTTTGACGGTTAGTATCTCTAGTATGAATGGTTTGATGGCTACAAGTATTTTTAATGTGCTGAGTTCTAATGTGATTAATTTTTTACAATATATGGCTTCTGTTATTTTTAATAAAAATAAAAAAGCTTTTTCTAATCAGGCAATTAGAGTAAATCTTGTGTTGGTGCTAATAACAATTGCCATACCGATATTTTTTGTGTGGAAGAAAATAGAGTTGAATTGGCTAGTGGTTCCTGCCTTTTGTATTTTATATGGATTGTTTCAAGTGATAAATCATAATGTGCATAAATTATATTTGCAAAAAGAGGATAGGACGCTAGAAAAACAAATAGAAGAAGAGGGGAAAACAGAAAAAGGAAATACAAGAAAAACGGTAGTTTATATTTTTATTTTGATGGCTACAGGGGTTTTATTGCATGTGATTGGAGAGTTATTAGGAGATACTTTAAATGGCTTGTGTAATGTTTTTCATATTTCTCAAAATTTGATAGGGATATTGCTTGGATTTATTACTAGTATTCCAGAGTTGATTACTTTTTTTGAAGCACAAAGACATTATAAATTGAAAGAACAAAATGAGATGCTAGGAGTGGTGGAAGCAACTAATAACTTGCTTACTTCGAATGTTTTAAATTTATTTGTAATTCAATCAATTGGGGTTTTACTTTATAGTGTGTTTTTTTAAAATCAAATACAAATTGTAAAAAAATAAAAATACATTAAAAAGCTTGACAAAAGTCTGACAAATAGTATATAATAATATACGTTACAAGAAGAAGTTAAAACTTCTCACCTTATCCAAGATGTGGAAAAAGGTTAAAATTAAATAGAACCAAGGTAAAACAATTTTGGTATTATTTTTAATTTGACTTGTAACAAAGCCAAATTTTTTTATTTTATGGAGGTGTTTTCAATCAAACAAGAATTACCAATCAACAGACAAATAAGAGCAAAAGAAGTACAGTTGATAGAGGATGATGGACAAAAAGCAGGAGTAATCTCATTGGAAGAAGCTTTAGAAAAAGCAGAAAGCAAAAATTTAGATTTAGTACTAGTTGCACCAAATTCTAATCCACCAGTTTGTAAAATCATGAACTATGGAAAATACAAATTTGAGCAATCTAAAAAAGAAAAAGAAGCAAAGAAAAAACAAAAAAGCTTTGAAATAAAAGAGTTAAGAGTAACTCCTAATATTGAAGAGCATGACTTTAGTTTCAAATGTAAAAATGGAAGAAAGTTCTTAACAGACGGAAACAAACTAAAAATAACGGTTCGTTTTAGAGGTAGAGAAGTTAACAACTGGAAAGCAGGAGAAGCAGTACTAAATAAATTTATTGAAGCTTTAGAAGATGTGGCAACTGTTGAAAAATCACCAAAATTGGAAGGTAGAAACATGTTTACCATTTTAGCTAAAAAGGCAGATAAGTAATTATCTAGCTCTAATAAAAAGTAAAAAACGAAAGGAGTTATCATTATGCCAAAATTAAAAACAAATAAAGCTGCTAAAAAAAGATATTCATTAACAGCTACAGGAAAAGTAAAAAGAACAAAATCAAACAGAAGACATTTACTAGCAAATAAAACAAGAAGACAAAAAAAATCAGGGAAAGTTCAAAATGCTTATGCTGATAAAACATGTGTAGAAACAATCAAAAAATTATTACCATATGGTAACTAAAATTGACAAAGAAAATAAGGAAGGTGAGAATAAATGGCAAGAGTAAAAACAGCTAGAACAACAAGAGCAAGACATAAAAAAATATTAAAACAAGCAAAAGGATACTATGGAGCAAAAGGTTATAGATTTAGAACCGCTAACCAAGCAGTTATGAAATCTTTAGCATATGCATATGTAGGAAGAAAAGATAAGAAAAGTAATTTTAGAAAATTATGGATTGCAAGAATTAATGCAGCTGCAAGAATGAATGGAACAACTTACAGCAAAATGATTGCAGGACTAAAAAAAGCAAATGTTGCTATCAATAGAAAAATGTTAGCAGAAATTGCAGTAACAGATCCAAAAGCTTTTACAGAAATTGCAGAAGTAGCTAAGAAAGCTTAAAAATAACCATAGAACCTCTGAAAATAGAGGTTTTTATTTTTTACCCTAAAATTATTGCAAAAATTAACATAATATGATAAAATAGAGCAGAACAAATCAACTAAACAGTTTAGTAAAAAGGAGGAGTAGCAATGACAGTAAAACCAAGAGAAACAAAGGAGGGACTTAGACGGATAACAGTTTCCGACAATCAAGTTCAGATCGATTTCTATTCGGAAGAGGCAGGGAGTATCCAAAAAACTTTCAAAGAGTTTCATGAAAGTATATTTGGTGAGTACCATTTGGTAGAATGCCAAGACGAAGAAAGCATTAGTGTATACAATGTTGGAGAAACTTTGAAGGTGTGCGAAGTGCCGGCGGATAGCAAGATACAGTGCTATATCGTTCAAAAAGAGCTATTTGTGAAAATCACAAATGGAGATATGCAGAGGATGTATGATAAACTAGGTCGCTTGATTGCGGAGGATAAAGAAAATCGTTTGTCTGTTTTAGTTAATAAAGAAAAAGTAGTCATTCGAAAAGCAAACAAAAAAACCGACCACCCCAATTACTATAGCGTATAAGGCTATAGAATTTAGAAAGGAGCCGAATATGGAAACAAAATTAAAAATGGCAAGATGGTCAGAGGTAATCAGAGCAGAGAATGACGTTGTCAAAATTGTACGGAATAAATCGAGAATGTTTGTCTTGATGTACGATGTTTATGACAAAAAAGGACTCTTAGGAACCTGTGAAGTATGGTACAAAGAAGACGGAGACAAAAGAATACCAGTATTGAAGGAATTTGAATCCAAAGTGCCAGAATTTGCAGAAATTTTGGGAGTAGCAAATAGTGTTATAGATAGTAATTAAACTGTACAACAAACCTCTAAAAAGGCGGGAGATATCCCGCCACTATTTATTTTATTGTAATTATTGTTTTTTCATTTTAGGCTTTGAAATCAAAGAAGCGAGATAACCGAAAAACACAGCAGCAGCAATACCACCAGCAGCAGCCTTAACACCACCAGTAAAAGCACCTACTAAGCCACTTTGCTGAACAGCTTCAATAGCTCCTTTAGCCAAGTTATAGCCAAAACCAGTAAGAGGAACCGTAGCACCAGCACCTGCAAAATCAACCAAATACTGATAAATACCGTAGGCCTCCTAAAATAGCACCTGCTGTTACAAAAATAACTAATATCTTAGCTGGTGTAAGTTTTGTCTTGTCAATCAAAATTTGACCAATAATACAAATCACGCCACCTGTTATAAAACATTTTAACAACATCATCCAATCAAAAACATTGGCCCAATTTACGTTCATAAAATCAATCTTCCTCTCTAATTTAAACTTCGATACTAATTGCATGGGCGATGCCGGGAATAGACTCGCCTTGTTGGGAACTTGTTGAGTTCATTAAAGCACCTGTTGCAATTAATAAGATTTTTTTCATTTTCTTTTCTTTTAGCTGTTTAAACAAATAACCAGAAAATACCGTTCCACAGCAAGCACAACCACTACCGGCCAGAGTGAGTGTCTTGTGCATTTTTATCAAAAATTAAAACACCACAATCATTATAATTTGATTTAATATTATAGCCTTGTGATTTTGCAATATCAATGGCAATATCTTTTCCAATATGTCCTAAATCACCACTAATAATAGCATCATAATAACTTGGATTTCTTCCAGTATCTAAAAAATGAGTTACTAAAGTATCGGCAAAAGCTGGTGCCATAGCAGCTCCCATGTTGTTAGCATCTTTAATTCCCATGTCGACAATCTTTCCAGGAGTAATATGGGTAATAAAAGGACCTTGTCCATCTTTTGTTAAGATAGCAGCACCAGAGCCAGTAACTGTCCATTGGCTTGTAGGAGGTCTTTGATTTCCTAATTCCAGAGGAAATCTAAATTGCTTTTCAGCACTGCAAAAATGACTAGACGTAGCACATAATACGTTATTGGCAAAACCTTCAATAGCCATAGCACCTAAAATCATAGACTCTACAAAGGTAGAACAAGCACCAAATACCCCAAAAAAAGGAATACTAAGTTCTCTTAAACCAAAACTAGAAGAAATACATTGATTTAATAAGTCTCCTGCAAACATGCAGTCAATTTCACTTGCTGGTACACCAGATTTTGAAATAACAGTATTTACGGTTTCTTTTATAATCTTACTTTCTGCCTTTTCCCAAGTCTTTTCACCCCAAAACTCATCATCTAATGTTTGATCAAAATATTTTGCCAAAGGACCTTCAGCTTCTCTTGGACCAACAATAGAAGCACAATCTAAGATAGTAGGGGGTGTATTAAACCTTATAGTTTGTTTTCCTAACTTTTCCAAAATATCAACTCCTTAAATTGCCAAAAAGGTACGTCCCTCTTGGCAAAAATTTACACTAAAGTCATGCTTTGTGTATTAAAAATTAAAAATACAATTCCAACTAAAATTGAAGCAGAAATACCAAATACAAGAACAGGTCCTGCTACGGTAAACATTTTTCCGCCCACACCCATAACATAGCCTTCTGATTTGTATTCCATAGCAGGAGATACAATAGAATTAGCAAAACCAGTAATAGGAACTAAAGAACCAGCACCTGCAAATTTACCAATTTTATTAAATAAATTAAGACCTGTTAAAAAAGCAGATATCCCAATTAATAAAATGGAAACAATTGTACCTGAAGTTACAGTATCAAAACCTCTTTCTTTACATATATTAAGTATAATCTGTCCAATGGAGCAAATGAGTCCACCAACCCAAAAAGCATTAAAGCAATTCTTTAAAATAGGAGAGTTTGGGGATTTCTTATCCACATAATCTTGATAAGCTTGTTTTGTTTCGATTGGATTTGTAGCCATAAAATCAACCTCCTTACATTAATTTTTCTTTCTATCTAAATCAAGTGTAAAACTAATATCTAAATCAACAAAATATTCTAAAATTTTGTCGCCATCGATGCTAGCTCTTTGTTCTAAAATTTTAACTTCTGATAAATAATCAATTGTTTTAGAAGCCTCAGCAATTGCTTTTACAATAGCATCTTTCCAAGAAACATTAGAATTACCAGTTATGATTAAATGTTTTTTGATATCCATAAATTAACCTCCAAAAATTCTTTTATTCCTATCTTTTCCGGAATTTAGAAAAAATATACAAAATAGGTAGAAATTTTTCAAAAAAATAGATATAATCTTTTTATGTGAAAAAAGAAACGTCCCTAATTTCACATAGGAGGAAAAAGAATGGATAAAGCAAGACAGATAGCTTTGAAGGTGCTATATGAAGTGGATAAAAATGATGCGTATTCCAATATTGCATTAGATGAGGCGCTAAGAAAAGCAAGAAAAGATAAGATAGTAGTAACGGCGCAAGATGTTGGGTTTATTTCTCAAATTGTTTATGGAACAACATCGTGGCGTTTGACGTTAGATGAGGTGATTAAAAAGTATTCGAATGTACGCATTAAGAAGATTTCACCATGGATTTTAAATATTTTGAGATTAAGTATTTATCAAATTTTGTTTTTGGATAAGGTTCCAAAATCTGCTGCTGTGAATGAAGGGGTAAATTTGGCTAAAAGATATGGTCATAAGGCAAGTAGCAATTTTGTGAATGCTATCTTGAGGAAAGTAGATAAAAAAGATTATGAGGCGTTTTTTGAGATTGAAAATGATGTGGAGAGAATTTCTAAAACTACTTCTATGCCAGAATGGTTAATAGAAGAGTTACGAAAAGATCAACAAGCAAAAGAACAAGGGGAAAACGAGGATAAAAATAAAGCAATAAAAAGAGTGGAAGCAATTTGCCGAGCATCTAATTTAAAACCACAAGTACATGCTCGTGTTAATTCATTAAAAACAACACAGGAAGCGCTAATGGAAGAGTTATCTGCTAAAAAAGCAGAGATAGAAAATTTTTTGGTATTGGAAAATGCAAAAAACATAGAAAACATAGGGGCTTTTCAAGAAGGGAAATTTACAATTCAAGATGAAATAGCAGGTTTAATTGCACTATTATTAGATCCAAAGCCACAAGATAAAGTGTTAGATGCTTGTAGTAGTCCGGGTGGAAAAACTACGTTTATGGCAGAACTAATGAATAATGAGGGTGAAATTATAGCTTGGGATTTACATTCTCATCGTGTAAAATTAGTAGAAGATACAGCAAAACGATTAGGTATTGGTATTATAAAAACCCAAGTAAAAGATGCTACTATCTATGAAGAAAAATATAAAAATACTTTTGATAAAATATTGCTAGATGTACCATGCCTAGGTTTTGGCGTCTTAAAAAGAAAACCAGATATTAAATGGAAAAGAAAAAAAGAAGAGATACAAGAAATAAAACAATTACAGTTACAAATTTTACAAACTTGTTCTAACTATTTAAAACCAAAAGGTGAGTTAGTGTATTCTACTTGTAGTATTTTAAAAGAAGAAAATGAAGAAGTAATAGAAGAATTTTTAAAAACAAATCCAAATTTTAAAATTACAAAAGTGGATTTGGAACCTTATATAAAGGAAGAAAAAATTAAAAAAAATGTCGAAAACGGGAATTTTATACAAGTTTATCAAAATGAAATAACCGATGGATTTTTTATTGCCAAATTGCAAAAAGCCTAAACAAAAAGCGTAGTGTTACAAAAATGTTACGTTTTCATTACAAGTATGTTAAACCTATTGACTTTTTGCCAAATAAAGATAAAATATAAATATATTTGAAGAAATGTGTAAAAAATTTGAAGTATGGATTTTTATTAATTTGTAAAAAATAAAAATAGATATCAATTAAAAAGGAGAAGACAATGGCGAATTCAAGTTGCCTAGGGCTATATATCGAAGAACATCTAATTAAATATGCAAAAGTTTCAAAAGACCATGACAAAGTAAAAGTAGATGCATTTGGGCTTATGTTTTATGACAAAATAGGAGAAGCAATTGAACAAATTATCCAAGAAACTTACAGCCAAAAAACACCAATTAGCATCAACTTAGCAGAAGAAATGTACAACTATTTTGATATGTTTGCTTTACTTACCAAAAATGATTTAAGCAAAGCTATCAAAACAGAATTCGAATCTTACTGTGCAGAAAAAGGATATAACCCAAACGTATTTGAAAGTAGATATGCAATTGTTGGAAACCAAGAAGAAAAGGAAAAAATAAAAATCATTCATATAGCAGACAACAAAATTGAACTAAACAAACAAATTCAAGCAATAGAAGGCTATAGACTATCTAATGTTTCACCTATTTCTATGGCAATTCCAAATTTAATTGATATTGAAAAACATGAAAATGCTTTAATAGTAAATATAGAAGATAGTACAACCGTAACTACTATATTAGATGACAAGGTATATAACATTGACAAAATAGAAGAAGGAAGCAGAGATTTTCTAACCAAAATCAACCTAAAAGAAAACTCTTACCTAAAATCTTATGAAATCTGTAAAAACACAACCATTTATACATCAGCAGGAAAAGAACTACAAACAGAAAATTCTAATTACTTAGAAGATATTATGCCAACACTATATACCATAGTAGGAAAAGTAAGAGAAATCGTAAGAGCTAATGGAGACAAGATTAAAAAAGTATATCTTACTGGAACAGCAGCACTAATTAATAATATTGATTTATATTTCCAAGAATACTTAGAAGGTGTTACCTGTGAAATTCTAAAACCATACTTTGTTCAAAACCTAGCAGGTGATATAAGTATAAAAGATTATGTAGAAGTAAACTCTGCTATATCACTAGGAATGATGGGCATTGGGGTTGGAATTAGTGGGATGAACTTCAAAGGACAAACCTTAGCTGATAAAATTCCAGACTGGTTAAAAATAGAAGTCAATCCAGAAAGAACAGGAAAAGATAAGAAAAACTTAGGTGGCATGTTTACTTGGGATTTAGGACAACCTTTTGACAAAACAGAATTTGGGTTATTAAGAATAGCCATTGGACTTATTTTATTAGTTATCATCTATACAACATTCTCAGGACTATTATCGGGACAAATGAAGAAAAAAACACAAGAAGCACAAGAATTTATAACAGCTACAAAGCAACAAATTCAATTAGCAACAAATGATAATGAAAGAATTAATAGCAAAGTAAATGAATATACCAATATGTTAAAAAACTTACAAGAAGCAAATGACAGAATTACTGATAGAAGTAAAACCAGAAATGCCATACCAAATTTATTAAACCAAATCATGTCAATCGTACCAGAAAATGTACAATTAACATCAGTTGAAAACACAAGCGGTACACATGTTGTAATTAATGCACAATCTAATAAATATGAACAACTTGGATACTTAGTAGCTAGAATGAAAACAGATGTTATTTTAACCAATGTGATTTCAACAGCAGGACAAAAAGATAATAACGTAGTTAGCATTAAAATAGAAGGAGAATTGCCATGAAAAAATTATTAATGCTAATTCTAATTGGACTACTAGTAATGCTTGGTATTTACATTGCAGTTATTGGATTTGAAGTAGGGAATATAGAGATTTTAAGTTATGTAGGAATACAAAACAAAAACAAAGAACTTGACCAAAAAATCCAAGAAGCTAGTAAATTAGCAGAAAAAGATTTTAAACAAGCAGTAAGTACAGTAAAAGATAGTAGTAAAAATTTAGAACAAGCAAAAAAAGAATATGATGATTTAACCGTTGTAAGTGCAGAAGGAGATGTACAAGTAGCAAATCAATTAGAAAGATATGAAGTAGAAACTTTATGGGTAAAACTAGGAAATTATGCAACAAGTGAAGGTGCTGTTGTTAGAATTGATATTGTACAAGGAAATACAAAAGATACTTACAATTTAAGATTTACGGTAAATGGAAGCTATATTTCTATTACTGATTTTATAGCTGATATTGAAAATGATAGTACCCTAGGATTTAAAATAGAAGAATTTAAAATGGTACCATCAGAAAATACCTTACAAGGTTCTTTCGTTTGCAAAGAAATTAGATCGGAAGAGCGTCGTGTAGGGAAAGAGTGTTGGATCGAGTG
>CAMSQT010000038.1 GCA_947062645.1 uncultured Clostridium sp.
TTGGAATTTTAGTACCTTTTACTGGCTTAGGCACTTTGATTGGTCTAGTTCCAATTGCATTTAAATATATTGCTATGATTTTTGTAATTACTCTTCTTTATTGCTTTGTTGCGATTTTTGCTAAAAAGGTTTATATTAAAAAATATGGTGAATGGATTTAAAAAACCCCTCCAAAAAAGGAGGGTTTTTGTTTTTAATGATGCTATGTTTCTACCGTATCATTAATGCCACTTTTAGTTTAACATTATGTACGTTAGCATCAACTAAACTGTTATAACGTCTTATTTCTCCGTCAGAAAGATACTGTTTTCCTAATAGATAGGAATAATCTTTCTTTATCCATTGATAAAGTATCATTACTTCTTCTTCCTTATTCGCTGCCATCTCTATTAGCAAACCTCTTCCTTCTGTTTTATATTTGCCATACATCAGAATCGCCCCTCCTTCCTTGGATTTTTTGCCATATAACACTATAGCATTTTCTACACAAAAGTGTACTGCTTTATTATACCGTATTATGTCTTCTTTGTCAAAAGAAACCTTAAGAAATTTCCTCTATGATTCCATTTTCCGCTCCTAAAATATCTTGAAACACTGTCATAATCTGGTCTGTTAAATAAATCTGTCCACAAGGTTTTAGGTCTTGCCCTACTTTAATTCGAACATTCATATTATTTTTATCGCCACTAAAATAGCGTAAAGCACCCCTTAGTTTTTCCTTTTGTTCCTCACTTGCATTAGTGATATCTAAAGTCAAAATCTTTTGCTTTTGTTCCCCAAAATCCTTAATTTCATTGGCAATAATGGTCGTCGTATCCTCTTCTCTTATACTTAATCTACCATCTACTACAACAATATTTTCTTCTATCAAACTTTTTCCCGCATTCAAATAAGCATTTTCAAATACCAAGATTTCAGCTGAGCCATATAAATCTTCTACCGTCACAAACGCCATTATCTTATTATTTTTGGTATATTTCTTTTTAATCGTGCTAATAATTCCGACAATACTTTACTTTTTGCCCATCCGTATATTTTATTTTTCCATTTTGTTTGGTCATAATCATTTCTGAATTATCTAAATTTGAACTCATTTGCTCATCTAATTGTCTTAAATCAATTGTATTTATCGTACTTTGTGCTTCTATTTGCGTTCTTAATTTTTCTAATGGATGCCCAGAAATGTAAATACCTAGCATTTCTTTTTCGATAGATAACAATTCTTTATTTGACATTTCTTCATGTTCTTCAAATTGATATTTGATTTCATTCATTTGATTTTTTTCTTCTTCTGAACCTAAATCAAACATCGAAACTTGCCCATCTAATCCCTTTTTTCTTCCACTTTGAATCGTATCAATAATAGCTTCGAAAGAGGCTAATAAAGTACTTCTGGTTTGCCCAAACTCGTCAAATGCTCCTGCTTTTATTAAGCTTTCTACACATTTCTTATTGACTTGTTCGCCCGCAATTCTTTCACAAAAATCAGTAAAACTTTTATATGCTCCATTTTCTCTTCTTTCTTTTACAATATTACTAACTGGTACTGACCCTACATTTTTAATACTTCCTAGGCCAAAGCGAATTTTAGCTTTTTCTTCTTTTGAAAATGGCAAGTTTGTACCTGTCCCAAAGTTGCCATACTCGGTTGTAAATTTGCTATCACTTTTATTGATTTCTGGTTTTAAAATTTCAATTCCTAAAAGCTTGCACTCGTCAATGTATTGTGGGATTTTGTCTAAGTTTCCTAAAAAGCTATTTAGGGTTGCTGCCATAAATTCTGCTGGATAATAGGCTTTTAAGTAAGCAGTTCGATAGGCGATTACGGCATAGCAAGCTGCATGGGATTTATTGAAGGCATATTTTGCAAATTCTGCCATCTCGTCAAAAATTTTGTTGGCTGATTGCTCGTCTATTCCATTTCTTACGCATCCGGGGTACTTCCACATTTCCTTTTTCGTCTACTTGACCATGGATAAAGATTTCTCTTTCTTTTGCCATAACATCTAGCTTTTTCTTACCCATAGCACGTCTTACCAAATCCGCTCTCCCGCAAAGAATAGCCTGCTAAGTCACGCACAATTTGCATAACTTGTTCTTGGTATACCATACAACCATAGGTTACATTTAAGATTGGCTCTAGTCTTGGATGGGTGTATTCGTTATGACCTGGATTTAATTTTCCTTTCACATATCTTGGAATTTGATCCATTGGTCCGGGACGATATAAAGATACTCCCGCAATCAAGTCTTCTAAGCAGTCTGGTTTTAACTCTTTCATAAAGTTTGTCATTCCTTGTGACTCAAATTGGAAGATACCACAAGATTTCCCCTCTTGCCATAGTTTATATACTTTAGGGTCTGCCATTTCTTTGTCAAATTCTACATCAATTCCCCTATTTTCTTTTACTAAATCAATGGTGTCTTGAATTACCGTTAGAGTTCTTAATCCTAAAAAGTCCATTTTTAAAAGTCCTAATTCTTCTAAGGTTGTCATGATATATTGGGTTGAAATTTGTCCATCTCGCACATATAAAGGAACGTAGGTATCAACTGGGTCTTTGGTAATAACGACTCCGGCAAGCATGGGTAGATGCCTGTCTTGGCATTCCTTCTAATGCCATTGCTACATCTAATACTTTTTTTACAGTCTCGTCTGTTTCGTACCTGTCTTTTAGTTCTTTGTTTTGTTCTAATGCTTTTTTTATGGTAATGTGTAGTTCATTTGGTATCATTTTGGCTAAGCTATCTGCTTCTGCATAAGGAACATCTAGCACTCTTGCTACATCTCGAATAACCATTTTGGCTGCCATCGTTCCAAAGGTAATAATCTGTGATACATGATCATGTCCATACTTTTCAGATACATAATCTATTACATCTTGTCTATGTTCATAGCAAAAGTCAACGTCAAAGTCAGGCATACTAATTCTTTCTGGATTTAGAAATCTTTCAAACAGTAAGCCATATTTCATAGGGTCTATATCCGTGATTTCGATGGCATAGGCAATAATTGATCCTGCTCCTGACCCACGTCCGTGGTCCTACTGGAATGTTATGTGTTTTAGCAAAATGGATAAAGTCCCATACGATTAGGAAGTAGTCTACATATCCCATTTTTTGAATAACACCTAATTCATAGTCCATTCTATCTAAAATTTCTTGTGATGGATTTTCTCCATATCTATTTTTAATACCATCTTGGCATAATTTTTTAAAATAATCATAATGAGTTGGAAATTCTTCTGGCACATCATAGTTCGGCAATATGGTATGCCCAAATTCAAATTCCACATTACATTTGTCAGCTATTTTCACAGTGTTTTCGATTGCCTCTGGAAAGGCTTTAAAATATTCTATCATTTCTTCTGGTGATTTTACATACAATTCATCTGTTTCAAAACGCATTCTATCCATATCACTCATACGTTTTCCTGTTTGAATACATAATAAAACTTCGTGATTATAGGCATCTTCTTTTTTTAAATAATGAGCATCATTTGTTGCAACTAAAGGAATGTCCAATTTTTTGGCTAATGCAATCAGTTTTTGATTGGCTAGCACTTGTTCTTGCAAGCCATTGTTTTGAATTTCTATGTAATAATCCTCGCCAAATATTTTTTTATGCCAAAGAGCAATTTCTTCTGCCTTTTCATTATCTCCATTTAACAAAGCTTGATTCACTGAACCTGCTAAACAAGCACTTAAACAGATTAACCCTTCATGATATTTTTCTAGTACCTCTAAATCGATACGCGGTTTATAATAATAACCATCTACAAAGCCAATCGAAACCAACTTACTTAAATTTTGATAGCCTTGTTGGTCTTTAGCTAGTAAAATCAAATGATTATAATGATTATCAACATTAGGTTCTTTGTCAAATCTGCTTCTAGGTGCCACATACACTTCACAACCAATAATTGGCTTAACCCCTTCTTTTATACAAGCTTTATAAAAATCAATCGTTCCATACATAGAACCATGATCCGTAATAGCTATCGCATCCATACCTAGTTCTTTTGCCCTTACTGGCAAATCTTTAATTCGATTCGCTCCATCTAATAAACTGAACTCACTATGTATGTGTAAATGCACAAATTTTGACATCTCTTTTCTCCTTCTATGTGAAATCGGGGACGTTTCTTTTTTCACATTGCTTTTTTGTCATTATATCACTTTTTTTGTCATTGTGATAGTCTTTTGGTTTGAAAATTAGAAAAAGAACCTTGCTTTTTAGACAAGGTTCTCTTCATGAAAGATTATATCTGGAAGTAAAAATGCTCCTAATATCTTTATTATTTGGGGAGAAACCACAATTCTGCTTTTACCCCAATGATAATTAAATACCAAGACATCTTCTCCCTTTTCCCATGAAATATCAACAGCGTCTTCTGCGCAATCAAGTATTTCACTTAACGGACTAAAACTTTTTTCAAAAGTTTTTAAAGTTTTAAAGAAAAACTCTTGCTTTACCACTGCGATACGTTCTCCTTTTTCATCCAATACAATAAAACCTTCCATTATACTTCCTCCTTATTAATTCTTTATTTTTTCGGAGGCAAAAGTTAATAGCCCCCGAAAATCCTCGAAAGGCCTATCACCTTTTATCTTTTTTATTATAGCATATTTGTTAACATATTGCAATTTTTTTACCAAAAGTCCTTGTTTTCTTTCCCATTTACCGTTATAATGGAAAGGAAAAGGAAGGGATTAACCATGGCTTTTACTTTTGAAAGAAAAATTAATTATTATGAAACTGATCGAATGGGTGTTGTACATCATTCTAATTACATCCGTTTTTTAGAAGAAGCAAGATGTCAAATGCTAGATGCCAATCACATGCCTTATTCTGCTTTTGAAGAGCAAGGTGTTATGATACCTGTTCTTGGTGTTAATTGTAATTACAAATTGCATGTTACTTTTGATGATATCATTCAAATCAACCCCTTTGTGAAAGATTTTAATGGGGTTCGCTTAACTATGGGCTACCAAATAATCGATAAAAAAACTGGCAATTTAGTTTTGACTGGCGAAACAAAGCATTGCTTTACTGATACTAGTTTAAAGCCTATTCGCTTACAAAAACAAATTCCAGATTTTTATGATAAGTTTATGAAATTAAAATCATAATTTTTTTAGAAATATCTTTTTAATAATCCCTCAAATCCTCTACCATGTCTTGCTTCATCTTTACACATCTCGTGAACGGTATCATGGATAGCATCATAACCTAATTCCTTTGCTCTGGTTGCTAACTCTTTTTTACCCATGCATGCTCCACATTCTGCTTCTGCTCTTAAAGATACATTTTTCTTAGTATCTTCGTATACAACTTCTCCTAATAATTCTGCAAATTTTGCTGCATGTTCTGCTTCTTCCCAAGCATATCTTTTAAATGCTTCTGCAATTTCTGGATATCCTTCTCTATCAGCTTGACGGCTCATTGCTAAGTACATTCCAACTTCTGTACATTCTCCCATAAAATTATCTTTTAGTCCTTTTACAACTTCTTCGTCTAATCCTTTTGCTACACCAATTTTATGCTCGTCTACATATTGGTTACCAGCTTTGTTTTCTACCTTTTCTTCAAATTTTTCTTTTCCTGCTCCACATTGTGGACATCTTTCTGGCGCTTCTTCACCAAAGTGAATGTATCCACATACTTTACATACATATGCTTTCATATTTTTTACCTCCTAGTATTTTTTCTTATTTGATTATATAAATTTTTTTAAAATTGTCAATCCTTTTTACAAAAAAACATAGAATCTTCTAAAAACCACTTTTATTTTTTTTCATTTTATGATACAATTTGGAAGAATTGAAAAAAGATTTGTCAAAAGATGAAAGGAAGGAAAAAATTATGGAATTTAATAGATGTAGTAGATGTGGGAATTTTTATGTAGCAGAAGGGAATGTATGCCCTAAATGTGCTAGTAAAGATGGATTTGAATTTTCAACTTTTAAAACTTACATCCAAGAAAATGGATTAGATAATTCTATTAATACCATTTCAAATGATACTGGAATTTCTGTAAAAAATTTAAATCGTTTTGTGGAATATCCAGAATTCCAAGACTACAAACAAGAATTAAACAGTATTGAAGAACTAAAAAACGCATTAGGAGAACTTGGCAATAACTAATTATAATAGAACACATATATCAACATTTTGTCAATATTTTAAGAAAGGCTTGATTATTATGGAAAATGTTTTTACGATATTAGAAGAAAGAGGATATATTGAGCAAATGACTCACCCTCAAGAAATCAAAGAATTATTTGGCAAAGAATCGGTTCCTTTTTACATTGGAATTGATCCAACAGCAGACAGCTTACACGTTGGCCACTTTGTTTCTTTAATGGTAGCAAGTCACATGCAAAAATGTGGTCATAAACCAATTATTTTAGTTGGTGGTGGCACAGCTACTATCGGTGACCCTTCTGGTAAAACCGATATGAGAAAAATGCTTTCTCGCCAAGAGCTTGACCACAATGTAGAATGCCTTAAAAAGCAAATTGAAAAATTTGTTGATTTTGAAGGAAAAAACAGTGCTATTATTGTTAATAATGCTGATTGGCTACTTGATTTAAAATTTGTTGACTTTGTTCGTGAAATTGGAAGTTTGTTTTCTGTTAATCGAATGCTAGCAGCAGAATGTTATAAACAAAGAATGGAAACAGGTCTTACCTTTTTTGAAATGAGTTACATGTTAATGCAATCTTACGACTTCTTATATCTATACAAAAAATATGGTTGTAAACTTCAAATGGGTGGAAACGACCAATGGTCTAATATTATTGGTGGTGTAGAACTAATTCGAAAAATTGGAAAAGACGATTCTTTTGGCTTAACCTTTAAGCTATTAACCACTAAAGAAGGCAAAAAAATGGGTAAAACAGAAAAAGGTGCTTTGTGGTTAGACCCTAATAAAACATCACCATATGAATTTTATCAATATTGGAGAAATATAGAAGATAGTAGTGTTGAAACCGTATTTAATATGCTAACATTCTTACCAACTACTAAAATAAAAGAATTATCTTCTTATCAAGATGAAAAAATTAATGAATCCAAAAAAATATTAGCCTATGAAATTACTAAATTAGTTCATGGAGAAGAAGAAGCAAAAAAAGCCGAAGAAGCTTCTAATGCTTTGTTTAGCGGACAAGGTAGTTTAGAAAATATGCCAACTGTTAAGGTCGAAAATACTAATATTTCTATCTTAGATGCTATCCTTTTAACAGGTATCGCACCTTCTAAAGGACAGGCTAGGACGTTAATTAATCAAGGACGGTATTTCTTTAAATGATAAAAAAGTTACTGATGTAAACTTGGTTCTTACAGATAGTGATTTTTCTAATGACTATGCTATTTTGAAAAAAGGGAAAAAGATATTTTATAAATTAGAAAAATAATATTTTTATAGAATAAGTACGGAAGGAAAAAACACTTCCGTACTTTTCTTTTTAAGCTTTCTTAGTATCTTCATAAATCATAAAAACCTTGATATAAGAGTTTATACTCTTTTGCATCGCTTTATCAAAAGATATTCCTTCCTGTACTACTAATCGAATAGCACTTTCCATTATAGATTTTTTCTTTTGCTCTTCTTGCTCTTTTGTTGGACACATTTTCTTGAACCTATCCATACTCTTTAACATGTCCCAACATGCTCTGGTAGTACAAAAAATCCATATCTCATTTTCCCGCTCCTTAGATATTAAAATTTTGGGATTTAAGACTATACTTATTTCAACTTGCTTTTGGCTCATACATGACCCCTCCTTAATTTTATACTTTTGGAAATTACCTTAAATTTATTATAACATTTTATGTCACATTTAGCAAGAATTTTCAACTCGTTTCCAATGTCTAAAGTGGGATGGCTAAAGTGGGACAGGCACCAAGTGACCATTTATGGCTAATGTGTGCCTGTCCCACTTTAGCCATCCCACTTTAGACATTGACTATTAGCCTATCTACTTCTTTCTACAATTTCTACAATATCAGCAATATATTCACCAATTACGGGGATATTTAAAGTTACAATTTTTTGTAATAGCATTACTAGTATAGCTGTAATGATAGTAACTCCAATTCCAATTCCAACCCCTCTAAAGATACCTGCTAATAAATTTCGTTTTATAATTTCTTTTTTGTTACCAAGCAAATAAGCCCACTCGATTAAGTTTCCTTCTTGCAAGGTATTGCTTAAGTTTTCAATTGATTTTTCTAAGATATTTGCTTTTTTCTTTTTTAACCACATAAAAAATCCACCTTTTATTTAGGGTGGATTTTTTTATTTTGTTTTATTCACTTTTCAAGTCATTACTTGTGTTCATATTGCTATTTGAATTTGTTTCATTGGTTTGATTTTCTTTCCCTTGTTCTTGTTTTTTCTTATCTTCCTCTTTTTTTACCGATTCTAATGAGGTAATCAATTCTTGTAATCTTTTTACATCTTTTCCCATCATTTCCCAATCATTATTTCCATTGGATTGTGTCAAATTCTTATTAGCTTTTATGATTGCTTCTATTAATCCTTCTAAATCCTCTGTGTTTTCTACTTCGATTGCAACAGCATAAGTAGATAATAATTTTTCTAAAGCAGTTTGCAAAGTATCACCAATTGCTACTTTATTACCAGAAGATACAATTACTTTTTTAAGAAGTGGTACATCGGTTTCATTTAACATAGTTTGATAGATTGGCTCTACATATAATAATGTATTATTGATTGGTACTACTATCATTTGCTTCGTTAACTTGGTTCCAGTCGTATTTAAGGATTCTAACTCGCTAGAAATTAGTTCGTCTTCTTCTATTTGTTTGTCTAACTGCATTGGTCCGGACAATGTTACTATCTGCTGATAATTTGTATAACTTTAATTGATTTTCTCCTTGCTCGTTACTTCCTACTAAATAGGAAATTATATTTTGTTTTTCGTCTGGCGTGTATACTTGCACTAATCCAAATTTTTCACCATCTATGGTCTTTGCCATGGTATAATATGGCTCCATATAAGTTCCTGTTGATTTGGTAGATTTTGTGCTATTGTATTTTGCAATGTCCCACAAATCGTCTGCTCTATATAATACATCTGGTTTTACATTATGATATACCTTTAAAATTTCAGCTTGCACATTGTATAAAAATTTAGGATAAACAAGATCGGAAGAGCGTCGTGTAGGGAAAGAGTGTTG
>CAMSQT010000039.1 GCA_947062645.1 uncultured Clostridium sp.
AACAAGCATTACGATACCAAGTAGTGTAACAAGTATAGGAGATTATGCATTTTCAGGATGTAACGGATTAACAAGCATTACGATACCAAGTAGTGTAACAAGTATAGGAGATTATGCATTTTCAAGATGTAGTGGCTTAACAAGTATTACAATACCAAGTAGTGTAACAACTATAGGAGATTATGCATTTAATAGATGTAGTGGCTTAATAAGTATACAAGTGGATAACAATAATGTTAATTATTGTAGTGAAAAAGGAGTACTATTTGATAAAAATAAAACAGAAATAATTTATTACCCACCTAAAAAAGTAGAAGAGAATTATACAATTCCAAATACTGTAAGAATTATAAGGTATGAAGCATTTTTTAACTGTAATAATTTGGTAAGAATAGAAATGCCAAGTGAATTGACAGATATAGAATGTCGTGGATTTTCAAATTGTAGTAGTTTAGTAAGTATAACAATACCAAATAAAGTAAAGACAATAGAAATGGAAGCATTTTCAGGTTGCAGTAGTTTGACTAAAATAAATATTCCAAGTACAGTAACAAAAATAGATATTCATGTATTTACTAGCTGTAGTAGTTTAACAGAAATAAAAGTAGAAGAAAACAATGCAGAATATTGTGATGAGGAAGGAGTATTGTTTGATAAGAATAAAACAAAGTTAATTTGTTATCCATCAAACAAAATAGGAGAGAACTATACAATTCCCCATACGGTGGTAAAAATAGAATCACATTCATTTAATAACTGTAAAAATTTAATAAGTATAGATATTCCTAATAGTGTAGTAAATATAGATCAAGTGGCGTTTATTAATTGTAGTGCTTTAAGAAGTATAAAGATTCCTAAAGGAGTAAAAGGAATAGCTTTTTATACATTTTCTGGATGTAGCAGTTTAATAAGCATAACAATTCCAGAAAGTGTTACAGTAATAAATAAAGATGCATTTAATGCGTGCAATAAAGAGTTATTAACAATCTATTGTAAAAAAGATTCTGAAGCAGAAAAATATGCAAAAGCTAACAATATAAAATATGAAATAGTAGAAAAAATGATGAAAAGCATAGAAATCAAAACAAAACCAACAAAAACAAATTACTATGTAGGAGAAACACTAAACACAGAAGGACTAACAATAGAAGTAAAATACGACAATGAAACAAGTGAAACGATACAAAAAGGATTTACCTGTACACCAACAACCCTAACAAAAGAAACAAAAGAAATAACAGTAAGATACGAAGGACATATAGCAACATTTCCAGTAAATGTTACAGAAAAGCAAACAGATAATGAAAACGATAACAACAATAATGATAACAACGACAATGACGATAATAACAATAATAATGACAACAAGGATGACAACGACAATAACAATAGCGATGACTTCAATGAAGACAACAACGACTCAAACAACCAAGCTAACAAAGGAGAAAATAACTTCAAAGGAAGTAGCACATCAACCAGTACACAAACAGCACGTTCAGCACAAGGAAGCAACATAGCAACAAAAATATTACCAAAAACAGGAATAGGAGCAACAATCTTAGTAGGAATCTTAGCAAGTAGCATGATAGCAATCCTTTCGTGGCTTAAAATTAAAAAATATAAAAACATATAACGCTAAAAAGCAATTGGAAACTAACTCCAATTGCTTTTCTCTTTTGATAGAAAACTAATTACCAAGATAAGGATCATCCTTATCTCCTAATGGAATATCCAAATTAGGATTTCGCTCCATAGCCTTTTCTAGCTTAAGCTTCATACCATCAATTAGTTGATTTTGGTATTTTTCGTGAAGAACAGGAAATAATTTAACATATGGCTCATTCGATTCAAAAATAATACCATTTGTTTGTCTGGTTAAACTTTCATCTCTTGCTATCAAATCTTTTGCCAAAGACACATAAGAATCCTCTAAAATATTACAAAGCAAAGTATTATAAGAATTAGGAATAGAGAGCTTTTGATTCTGTTCATTAATATAAATATGATCTTTTATATGAGGGGCTAAACCAGTAAAAGAATTAACCTTTTTCATAAAAGGATTAATAGCATGTGTTCCTTGGGTTAACGAAGGTCTTCTTTTTTCAATCCTATCAATTGCTGAAATAGTTGGATTTATATCCTTTAACGTGGTATAAATAACAATACCTTCTGTTCTAGGTGTTTTACTAAAAGAGTCATCCGTAAAAAACTTAAAATAAAAATTTTGGTCTTTTAATTCTGTCAATAATTCAGAACAAAAAGCTGCTATATTTTTTCGTGCAAGATTAAGATACAACTTTGTTTCAATGGTATTAGTATCATAATTTTTTTTATAAATATGATAAAGATCTAAAATGCCATCTTTATCATAATGTTCATGAATTTTTAAATTAGGATTCTGCCTTATTTTTTGGATTAAATTCTTTTCTACCATTTTATTTTGCCCAGGTTCTTCGTTAGCATTAGCTTGTAAGGTAGTTAATGCTTGGTAAGAATTAACTTTGTTTGTCTGCTTATAAATATAATAAAGCGACATCAAATACTGGTCAATAGCATGTTCAATCGTATTTGGTTTGGTTATTTTAGTATCACTTGCCATATTCGTCAAAAATTGTTCTCTGTTTGTCATTTTATGTGACGAATTTTTGGGATAAATTTCATTAAAAGCTGGTTCTGGTAAAGCTTTAGGCTTTTGTTTAAACATATTTTGAAACCAATGTAATAGTCCCATTTTTAGACCTCTTTTCCTTTGTTTTTTATAATCATATCATAGGAAAAAGAAAAAAACAAGTTGAGAGATTAGGGGCGTTCCTTAAAGTCCTGTTTTGGGGATTAGGGGACACTCTTTATATTTTTTATATAATTTTTTCTAAAAAGCGATGTTTTTTGACCCCATTCCCAAAAGCCCCCTAAATTATCGCTCAAAAAAATTTTGCCAAACCCTTGACATCCGTAAGAAAAACATGGTATAATAAAATTCCATTTTATTCAAAAAACTGTTAAAAATTAAAAAAAGAGGAATCAAACCTAAGGAGCCCTAAGGAAAAGCGAATTTGAAAAAGCAGGCAAATCGCAAATTCCAAAGACAAGCACTTTACGGTAAGAGAAGGACTTTTTTTAATTCAAAATAAAATTTATTTCTGCTTAAATCAAAAACTTTAAGGAGTGATTTTTTTGAAAATCAAAGAAGTAAATTACGAGAAAGCCTCTCGTAAGGATTTTGCAAAAGTTGGTGATTACATCGAAATGCCCAACCTAATCAAAGTACAAAAAGACTCCTACGACTGGTTTGTAGAAGAAGGATTAGGAGAAGTATTAAAAGATATTTCACCAATTGAAGACTACTCAGGAAACTTAGTTCTTGAATTTTTCGACTATTACATGGAAGACAAAACCAAATACTCAGTAGAAGAAGCCAAAGAAAGAGACGCAACTTACTCAAGTCGTCTACATGTAAAAGTAAGGCTAATCAACCGTGAAACAGGGGAAATCAAAGAGCAAGAAATCTACTTAGGAGACTTTCCATTAATGACAAACAGTGGAACCTTTGTTATCAATGGGGCAGAAAGAGTTGTAGTAAGCCAATTAGTACGATCCCCAGGATGCTACTATGGAGAAGAATTTGATACCAAAACAGGAAAAAGAACTTACAATTCAACTGTAATGCCACTTCGTGGGGCTTGGTTAGAGTACGAAACTGATGGAAACGACATCTTCTATGTAAGAGTTGACAGAACAAGAAAAGTACCAGTAACAACCTTATTAAGAGCAATAGGCGTAATGTCAGACGACCAAATAAGAGAACTATTTGGAGACGAAGAAATGATAACAGCAACATTAGCAAAAGATACCGTAAAAGACCAAGACGAAGCCTTAATCGAAATCTATAAAAAATTAAGACCAGGAGAACTTCCAACAGTAGATGCAGCAAGAAACCTATTTAATGGACTATTTTTTGACAACAAAAGATATGATTTAAACAAAGTAGGAAGATACAAATTCAACCAAAAACTAGGATTAGCTGGAAGAATTAAAGGTAAAATAGCAGCAAAAGACATAATTGACAACGAAACTGGAGAAGTATTGGTACAAGCAGGAGAAGTAATCGAAGAAGAAGTAGCCGAAAATATCCAAGATGCAGGAATTAACATGGTAGATGTTATGGTAGGAGAAAGAGAAGTAAGAATCATAGGAAACGCAACCTGTAACATCCACAAAGTATTACCAAACGTTGATTTAAGCAAGCTACACTTTAAAGAATTAGTAAACTACAATGTATTAAAAAATATCATAGACAATACTGACGAAAAAGACTTAGTAAAAATTATTGCAGAAAGAGAAGGAGAGTTAGTAGCAAAACACATCACAACCGAAGACATGATAGCATCTATAAGCTACCTACTAAACCTATCACATGGGCTTGGAAAACCAGACGACATTGACCACTTAGCAAACCGTAGAATTCGTCAAGTAGGAGAACTATTACAAAACCAATTTAGAATCGGTTTAACCAGATTAGAAAGAGTAGTAAGAGAAAGAATGACAATTCAAGACTTAGACGTTGTAACACCACAAACACTAATCAACACTAAGCCAATCACATCAGCCATTCGTGAATTCTTTGGAAGCTCACAGCTATCGCAATTCATGGATCAAACCAACCCACTATCTGAATTAACCCATAAAAGAAGGATATCAGCTTTAGGACCAGGAGGATTAACAAGAGAAAGAGCAGGCTTTGAGGTGCGTGACGTTCACTATACACACTATGGTAGACTATGTCCTATCGAATCACCAGAAGGACCAAACATAGGACTAATCTCAGCACTTTCATCTTTTGCTAGCATCAACGAATACGGATTTATCGAAACACCATATCGTAAAGTGGATCCTGAAACCCATAAGCTAACAGATATCGTAGAATACATGAGTGCAGACGTAGAAGACAACTACATCATTGCTCAAGCCTCTGAACCAGTCGACAAAAACGGAAAATTTGTAGACGAAAGAATCAGAGTTAGATTTAAAAACGAAGTAATCGAAGTTGACCGTGACAAAGTACAATATGTTGACGTATCACCAAAACAATTGGTATCTATTGCAGCAGCCATGATACCATTCTTAGAGCATGATGATGCAAAAAGAGCCTTGATGGGAGCTAACATGCAACGTCAAGCAGTGCCACTAATGATTACCGAAAGTCCAATTGTAGGAACAGGAATTGAATATAGAGCAGCCAAAGATTCTGGAATTTTAGTTTTAGCAGAAGAAGACGGAGTAATTGAAAAAGTAACAGGAGATGCCATTACCGTAAAATATGACAACAAAAAAACCATTACCCACAAACTTCGTAAATTCAAAAGAACCAATGGAGGAACCTGTATCAACCAAAAACCAATTGTTAAAGTAGGCGAAAAAGTAAAAAAAGGTGATGCCATAGCAGATGGACCATCTACTTCAAACGGAGAAATGGCACTTGGTAAAAACGTATTAGTAGCTTTTTCAACATGGGAAGGATATAACTACGAAGACGCTATCTTAATAAATGAAAAATTAGTAAAAGAAGACGTGTTTACCTCTATCCATATCGAAGAATATGACTGCGAATGCCGTGACACCAAACTAGGAGCCGAAGAAATCACTCGTGATATTCCAAACATTGGTGATGACTCCCTAAAAGACTTAGACGAAAACGGAATTATAAGAATTGGTGCAGAAGTAAGACCAGGAGACATCTTAGTAGGAAAAGTTACCCCAAAAGGAGAAACCGAACTAACAGCAGAAGAAAGGTTACTTAGAGCTATCTTTGGAGAAAAAGCAAGAGAAGTAAGAGATACATCACTTAGAGTACCACATGGAGAAGCAGGAACCATTGTAGATGTTAAAATCTTTACCAGAGATAATTCAGACGAATTAGGACCTGGTGTAAACCAAATTATTAGATGTTACATTGCCACAAAAAGAAAAATCTCAGTGGGAGATAAAATGGCTGGACGTCATGGTAACAAAGGTGTTATCTCAAGAGTTTTACCAGAAGAAGACATGCCATTTATGCCAGATGGAACCCCAATTGACATTTTATTAAATCCACTTGGTGTACCTTCTCGTATGAACTTAGGTCAAGTTTTAGAAGTTCACTTAGGAGGGGCAGCCAAAGCATTAGGATGGAAAATAGCAACACCAGTATTTGATGGCGCAACCCAAGACGACGTAGAAAAATTATTAGAAGAAGCAGGCATGAGTAAAGACGGAAAAACGGTTCTTTATGATGGAAGAACAGGTGACCCATTTGATAAACCAATCACAGTTGGTGTAATGTACATGTTAAAACTTCACCACTTAGTAGACGATAAAATCCATGCTCGTTCAACAGGACCATACTCATTAGTAACCCAACAACCTTTAGGAGGTAAGGCACAATTTGGTGGACAACGTTTCGGAGAGATGGAAGTTTGGGCATTAGAGGCATATGGTGCATCTTACACCTTACAAGAAATGCTAACCATTAAATCAGACGACATTATCGGAAGAGTAAAAACCTATGAAGCAATCGTAAAAGGAGAAAACGTTCCAGAACCAGGTGTTCCAGAAAGTTTCAAAGTTTTAGTAAAAGAACTACAATCGCTAGGATTAGATGTTCGCCTATATTCCGAAGACAACCAAGAACTTGAATTAAAAGAAAACATCGAAGAAGGCATTGAATACGATCCAGAAAAAGAAAAGAAATTATTATCAGAAGATGAAGTAATTGCTGATGGAGACTTAGATGGCTATGGCGAAGAACTTGACGATGATATCCTTTTAAGCGATGAGGAAAATGATTTAATTGACGAAGATAGTGATGAACTTTTTGAAGGCTTAAATGATGAGGATGATGAATTACTTTTTGATAATGATTTGGCGAATGATAATTTAGATAATGATGAAGACATTATAGAGTAAAACGAATGAAAAGCGGCGTCTTGCGTTGTCAAGCGTCGAAAAAATCTTTTCGATATACAAACGTATTATCTCAAAGATTTTTTCTAGCTTTCCTAGCAATACACCACTTTTGCTTCGTTTAAGCAAATAAGAAAAGGAAGTAGAAATATGAAAAATTTTGTAGAAAAAATAGATGAAAATAGTAATTATATAAAAGTATATCGTTTTATTCAAGAAAGATTTGCATTTAATGAAATAATCGATGAAATGACAGTATGGCATAGATATTATAGCAATACGAAAGATCATCTAAATGGTGAATTTAGTGCGCATTATAGAAGAGCGATACGCTCATTATTGCAAGAAGGTAAAATTAGACCATGTGCTGCGGATAGATGGAAAGAAAGTTATATAATACAACAGCCAGAAAAAGAAGACAAGAATAAGCAAGAGAAAGAAAACGTTTTATAAAAATGAAAATTAGGAGAAAAGCCTATGGAAAATAATTTGGAAAAACAAGAGGAATTGCTTAGAATAAAGAAATTGACGGAACCCATATTTAAAGAATACGGTGTTGAAAAAGCGTATGTTTTTGGTTCTTATGCTAGAGGAGATTATAATGAAAATAGTGATATTGATATTATTATAGTAGCTAAAAATATAAAAAGTTTGTTAATCATAGGTGCCATTTTAGAAGCTTTAAAACAAGTATTACAAAAAGAAGTTGATTTAATAGAAGAAGAATGTTTTGAAGAAGAAAATATGGAAGAATGGGAACAAGAATTTTTTGATAATATCAAAAAAGAAAGAGTGGAAATATATGGATAATAGAGATATCACAATATTAAAGCATATGTTAAAATATTGTAATGAAATTGAAAAAACGATACATCGTTTTGGAAATAATATAGAAGATTTTAAAAATGATAATGACTATAAAGATTCGCTTTCTATGAAAATATTTCAAATTGGAGAGTTAGCAAATCATTTGACAGAAGAATATTTAGAAAAAACTAAAAATCAAATAAACTGGAATGCCATAAGAGGTATGAGAAATCGATTTGCACATGGTTATGGAAAAATGGATTCAACTAAGATTTTCTATACAGCATTAGAAGATATACCTATAATCAAAAAGTTTATTGAAGAACAAATATAGTATATAAAAATTAATTGAATAAATTTCAAAAAGACAAAAAGCGACCCCAAGGAATTGTTCGAGCAGTGGAAAGACTTTGAAGTCTGTTTTGGATACTATACAATCAAGCAAAAAAAGATTGTAAACCTAAAAAACCGTTGGAGATGTGTCCCTAACTAGACAGGAATGTTCAGTTAAGAAACGTCCCCAATAGGACATGGGAGGAAAAAGAGTGGACGAATTAGATATTTTTAATAAGCTAAAAATAGGAGTGGCATCTGACGAAAAAGTTAGAGAATGGTCAAAAGGAGAAGTAAAAAAGCCAGAAACTATCAATTACAGAACCTTGAAACCAGAAAAAGATGGACTATTTTGTGAAAAAATCTTTGGACCAACCAAAGACTGGGAATGTCACTGTGGAAAATATAAAAGAGTAAGATACAAAGGAATTGTATGTGACCGTTGCCGGAGTAGAAGTAACAAAAGCAAAAGTTAGACGTGAAAGAATGGGGCATATTGAACTTGCTGCACCAGTAGCACATATTTGGTACTTCAAAGGAATTCCAAGTAGAATTGCTCTAATGTTAGACATTTCACCAAGAAACCTAGAAAAAATTATTTATTTTGCTTCTTATGTGGTAATTGACAAAGGCACAACAAACTTAGAAAAATGCCAAGTATTAAACGAAAAAGAATATCACGAAGTAGAAGAACAATATGGAAAAGGTTCTTTTAAAGCAAGAATGGGAGCAGAAGCTTTAAAAGAATTATTAGAAGAAATAGATTTAGATGTATTATCAGCTGAAATTAGAAAAGAATTAGAAACAGCAAGTGAGCAAAAAAAGGTAAAACTAATCAAAAGATTAGAGATCGGAAGAGCGTCGTGTAGGGAAAGAGTGTTGGATCGAGTG
>CAMSQT010000040.1 GCA_947062645.1 uncultured Clostridium sp.
AGATGAGGCATTGTGACTGGAGTTCAGACGTGTGCTCTTCCGATCTTTTCTCACCTTTTTTAATGGTTAATTTACAAATGTCTAGATTAACTTCTAAACTTGTAATGTTTTCGTATTCTTGCTCCCATTTTGTTAACATCACTGTACTTTGGTTATTTTGTTTAAAAATCTCCACTCCTGCTGTAATTCCAAAAATAGCAGTAATGGCAAAAATAATCATGCTAATAATCATGAAACATAGATAAATGGCAAAACCAATGGCTCCATATTTTATTATTTTTTGAAAAGATGTCATTTTACTTCTACACCTCCAAACATTGCTGTTCCGTTAATATAAATAGTTGGTAGGCTTTCGTTATAATCTACTTTTACTTTATTTTCTATGCCACCAAAAATAGGAGTTGCTTTTATTTTGATATTGACACCTGTTGGTACTCTTATTTCCACACCTCCAAAGATAGCATTAGCATTAATTACTTGGTCCTTTTTAATAATTGCTTTTGAAATATCTAACTCTACGCCACCAAAAACAGCATCTAAATTTGCTCCATTAAATTCTTGTCCAGATAAATCTACTTTTTGTCCGCCAAAGGTAGCACAATATCCTTCAAAGTTTCCTTTGTTGGCATTTAATACTTTTATTTTTTCTGCTATTTTTTTATTAAAGGTGTCTTTAAATATCATACTTAGTCCTATCATAACTAAAATAAATGGTAGGATTAATTTGGCAATTAAGCTAAAGGATAAAATATTTTGTGCGCAAAGTAGTAAAGCAATTCCTATGCATAACCAGATAAAACTCCACATTTTACTGTCACTTCTAATTAATTCGATAAAACTTGGCACAATAATAAATAATGTCCACCATCCACGAAAAAAGACATTAATGTTGGTTAATCCTACCGCATTTAATCCAAAAATCACTCCTATTGCAATTAGTACAAGCCCCCATAATACATTTCCCAATTTTTTCATTTTACTTTACTTCCTTCCTTTTCATTTATTATTTTTTCTACCTCATAAAAGGTAGCTTCTTCTTTGGTTAGCACGATGTCATAGTGTTTACAATAGCTTTCTAAATTTTCTTCTATTTTTTGGTTAAGAAATCCTATGGTAAGTGTTTTATCTAACTTGTTTTTTGGAACCATACCGAATATCTTCTATTAAATCACCGTAATAAAATGGCATATTGGGCTTTACTAATTTTGTCCTGCCAGTTTTTTGGCAATTTTCCTTCTATGGTTTTGTTCATAGAATGTAGTAATTCCCCTTCGAATTTTTGCATGTTGTCACCTTTAAATTGAATAAAATTACTAATAATATGTATGTTATTAAAATAAATTTCTTGCTGTTTTAAAAATTCCTCTATGACATTTCCTATCCCTGCTGATAAAATAATTACTGGTATTTGGCTATCATTTAAGTTTTTAAAAAATTTTTTGGCACCTTCTCTTAAAATTAAACCACCTCTTGTTAAAGCTTTTTGTAAGTTGCTTTTAGTTAAGCCATATCGATATAATATGTCCATACTTTTTTGGTACCATTCTATCATGTATTGCTCTTTTTCATTTTTACTTATTTGATAGTCTAATTCAATTGGTGCATATTTGGCATTTAGTTTTTGGATTTCTTTTTTACAGGTTTCTCCATATATATTAAAGTCAATCACTGCCATCCACGAGTCTAGACTATTACTTGCTGTTATAGTTTTGTCAAAGTCGATTACAATATAGTAGTTGTTTTCTTGGATTGCCCAGTTTTTGGTTCGGTTTTGGTATTTCATTTTTATTTACACTTCCTCGATTTTCAACCTCTTTGCCTCTAGTGTTATTTTACTACACTTTGTCTTGCATTACAAGTAGAATATGTAAATTGTGTAATAACAAAAAGCAAAAGCGCCCTTATTGGCGCTAATTTAATTATTTTGTTTAATTTCATAACTTCCTTCTGCTGTTTTTACTAATTGTGTTCCTGTTTTTAAACACACAACTGGTCGAAAGCCAAAACTAGGTGAATTCAAAAGCATGCTATTGCAAGCAATTGTACCGATTTTGGTATACCGAAAAAACATAGTCATTGTATGCACTAGAAGGAGAAGCTATATAATACCCCTCTGCCTTATCTCCAGAATTAATGGTATACAATCCTGCTGGAGAACTTACCGTTCCTCCTGTTGCTGAAGTTTCCCAGCTAGTACCACCATTTAAGGAAATTCGATATCCATTTTTACTTTTTACTTCTGCACGATAGTCTACTTTGTGTTTTTGGCTATATGATTTTAATAGCATTTCGATTGTCGGTGCTCCAATGGCATAGTCAGCCGTATTGCCAGAAAAACCGCTCCAAGCTTCTATGTCTAGCATATAGGCTACTCCTTTCATATTTAGGTTGGAATTGCTATAATTCTTAACCATACAATAATCATAATTAAGTGCTTGTAAGCGAGGATCCGAAATATTTATTGTTCCTTCATAATCATTGATTACACCATCTCTAAGAGACATTTTATATTCGTTTTTACCGAACTAGAAGAGAACTTCCTTTTTTCCCTTTAGGGGCATACGTAGAAGATATATAATCATCTGCTATTAAATAAATATGATTTTCCGTTTCTTCTCCCATAGTGCCTGCATAGAAAATTTTCCAACCCTGAACTGCTTCTTCATTAGGACATTTGTATCCAGAAACATTGCTTCCATAAAATGAATCTGGTGAACTTAATATATCGTCTGCTGTAACAGGTTTTTCTTTCCATATAGCATATAATGTTACATTACCTGTTGGCTGGTATTTATCTCCTTCAAAATACTTTTTGTCGCCTTCAGATGGTTCTTGTTTTTCACACCAACCATCAAATGTGTGTCCTTCTTTTTCAAATGTATTTTCTTCCAAAGTTAGATAAAATCCTTTTCTTACTTCTACTGTTTTTGCGGTTCCTATTCCTCCATTTGGCTCATAGGTTATGGTATGTTTTTCTCCTGCCTTTTTACTTTCTCCTACTATTTTTATTGTTCCTTTTTCATTGTTTACTTCTATTATAAATTCATAGCCTTCTATACTTTCTACGATTAAATATTCTACTGTATTTCCCTCTTGTTGTTCTTTGCTTGTTTTTGCTATCCATTCCTTTTTTTGTGTTTTTATTTTTGTATCTAAGCTATCTATTATTGGTTCTTTCTTTGTTTCTGTTTTTCTTTCTGTTATTTCTTCTGTAATAATTAAGTTAAGTTCTTCTTTGTATTGTGATATCTTGTGTTCCTCTTCTGCTGTGGTTGTTTTTTTCAAAATTCCGTTTTCACCAGTCAAAGTGGCAATGGTTATCCCTGCTAAAATTAATAACACAATAATCGTTATTACCAGTGCAATTAATGTTATACCTTGGTTATCTTTTTTATTCTTTATTATATTTTTCATACAATCCCACTTTCTTTTGTTTTATTAGTATTTACTATTTTCAATTTTGTATACCTACTAACTATATTGGCATTTTATCTAAAAACAGAACTTATGTCAAGATAATGTACGATTTTATTTGATTCCGTATTTTTTCAAAAATATATAGATTTTCATTTACGCTAGCTTTTCCTTGTGCTATAATAATAGCAAATAAAGCAAAACAAGAAAGGAATCCAAAAAATGAAAAACTTTTTTATACTATTTGCTATGAAACTATTGCACTTAGGACTAAAAATAGCAGGCAAAAAAGGAGGCAACTTTTTAGGAAAAATTGCCTACGATTGGAACCCTAATATTTTTAAGTATTTTAAAATAAACTGTCCCATTATAGCTGTAACTGCCACAAATGGAAAAACTATGACAAACAATGCTATCTGTCATGTTTTCCAAACAGCAGGCAAAAAAGTAATTAGCAATTTAGAAGGAAATAATATGGAAACCGGTATTCTATCAACCCTTTTAAAAGCAAGTACATTAACTCGGAAAAATAAAAGCTGACTACCTCGTTTTTGAAGTTGACGAAGGCTACGTTCCCGTTATTTTTAAAGATTTAAAGCTAGACACTTTAGTAGTACTTAACTTTTTCCGTGACCAACTAGACAGAAATGGTGAAGTAGAAAGCTTAATCTTAAAAATTAATGACTTTTTAAAAACCTATACAGGAAACTTGATATTAAACAATGATGACCCAAATGTAGCAAGACTTCGGATTAGCTAATCGGTGAAAATCACAATGTATACTATTTTAGTGTTGCACAATATGACAATGCAAGTACTACCATGAAAGAAGCTGGTGAAGGAAAATTTTGTCCTTTTTGTAGCACACGCATCGAATACGAATACTACCAGTACTCCCACATCGGAAAATTTAAATGCCCTAATTGTGGTTATGGTGACAACGAAATCTATAAACAAGCAACTAATGTGGACTTAAAAAAACGAATCTTTCAAATTGGCTCTGTTGCCTATCAAATAAAATTTAATAGCATCTACAATATCTATAACTTTGTAGCTGTTATTAGTTGTTGTAACCTATATCATATCGAAACTGAAATGATACAAAAAGCACTATCTTCCTTCCAACTAAACAATGGTAGATTAGAAGAAATCAAAATAAACCGGTACCCCTACCATTATAAACTTAGCTAAAAATCCAACTGGAAGTAATGTAAGCTTGCGTATTTTAAACGAAGATGAAAACGAAAAAGAATTACTATTTGTACTAAATGACAACCTAGCAGATGGTCGTGACGTATCTTGGATTTGGGACATCAATTTTGACAACTTAAAACAAGTAACTAGAATCATAACCTCTGGTACTCGTGCTTATGACATGGCAATTCGTATCAAAACAGCTAATTACCCTGTCGATAAAATCGAAGCTTATCCCAACTTACAAGAAGCTGTTGCTAAATTATATCAAACCCCTATCAAAAAATATGTAATTGCTAATTACACCGCTTTGCAACCAACCAGGAACGAAATTTTGAAAAACAGGGATTAGGGAACGGGGATTAGGGGACGTTCCTTAAATCCCTCTTTTAGGGATTTGGGGACACTCCTTAATTTTAAATAACCTCAAATAGTTTGGTAATTAATAGAAACAGAAAGGAAGATTTAATTATGAAAGAATTAAAAATATTATACTTATATCCAGACATATTAGAATTATATGGCGATTACGGAAATATCCAAATCTTACGTTATCGCTTAGAACAACGTGGTTTTAAAGCAATTATTGAACCTTATTCTATTGGTGATGCCCCTCCTGATTTCAAAAATTACGACTTAGTTTTTGCTCGGCGGAGGTGCTGACCAAGAACAAGGAATTTTAGCAGAAGATTTAATAAAATATAAAGACTCCATTCAAGAAGCCATCCAAAATGGCACCTTCTTTTTACTAATTTGTGGTGCTTACCAACTATTTGGAAAATATTATAAAGGTGTTGAAGGTATTATCATTCCTGGATTAGAAATTTTTGATTATTATACAGAAGCAGTAAATGATAGAAAAAAAAGATGCATAGGAAATATTATAATTGAAACTGATTTAAATGGTAAAAAAACAAAAGTCATTGGCTTTGAAAACCATGGTGGACAAACCTTTGGTGTAACCACTCCTTTTGGTAGTGTATTACAAGGAAATGGCAATCAATTTGGTGATACGAAAGAAGGTTTTTTCCAAAAAAACGTGATTGCCACTTACTTACATCGGACCTTTACTTGCTAAAAATCCCGAACTGACTGACTACATTCTAAAATATTGTTTTGATAGAAAATATGATGAAGACATCACATTAGAACCTCTAAATGACGAATTTGAAAACAAATGCCGAGAGCAATTATTGTGAAAATGTGCAATTGGGGACGGTTCTTATTTCACATTGCATAATGTGAAATAAGAACCGTCCCCAAATGCACATTTTCAAACTCAATTACAAGTGCATGACTCTTTGTTTAATTTCTTTTGTTTTTCCTACATTCCAGAAGTTTTCTCCTAGGTATCCGCAAGTTCTTCTTACTACGGTTAGCTTATTATGGTCTTTGTTTCCACAGTTTGGGCATTCCCATTCATTGTCTTTATTGATTACGATTTCTCCGTCAAATCCGGCATTCATGACAGTAATCTGCTTTGGTATTAAATTCAGCATATTGAATGTTATCATAGATAAATTTTACAAGTGTTTCTAATGCTTCTAGGTTCTTGTTCATGTTTGGTATTTCGATGTAAGATATAGAACCTCCTGAAGATATTTTTTGGAATTCACTTTCAAAGCTTAATTTTTGGAAAGCATCTATTTTTTCTCTTACGTCTACATGATAAGAGTTGGTATAATATCCCTTGTCTGTTATATCTTTGATGGTTCCAAATTTTTCTTTGTCTAATCTTGCAAATTTATAACATAGACTTTCTGCTGGTGTTCCATATAAGGCAAAGCCAATGTTGGTTTCTTTTTTCCATTTGTCAGTTGCTTCTCTTAGTCTTTTCATTAGTTTGATGGCAAAGGCATGTCCTTTTTCGGTGGTTTGTGATTCTCCTGTCATTAGCTTGGTTACTTCGTATAGACCGATGTATCCTAAGGAAATGGTAGAGTATCCTCCAAATAGTAATTTGTCAATTGTTTCTCCTTTTTCTAAACGAGAAATTGCTCCATATTGCCAGTGAATTGGACTGATGTCTGATTTGGTTCCAAGTAGTGCATAGTGTCTACACATTAACGCTTCTTTACATAGTTCTAATCTTTCATCTAATTCCTTCCAGAATTTTTCCTCGTCTCCATCTGCTACAATTCCTATTTGTGGCAAGTTAATGCTAACTACTCCTTGATTAAATCTTCCTTCAAATTTGGCTTTTCCATTTTCGTCTTTCCATGGTGATAAAAAGCTTCTACATCCCATTGGACTAAACACATTTCCATCATAA
This sequence comes from uncultured Clostridium sp., assembly GCA_947062645.1. Classification (GTDB taxonomy): domain Bacteria; phylum Bacillota; class Clostridia; order TANB77; family CAG-508; genus CAG-269. Next base: position 6,881 of record CAMSQT010000040.1, read on the forward strand.
TTTTCACGCATTTTTTTAGCAGAGATATAGTCTGGATACATCCTTTTGCTTGAACATTTTACTGCTAATTTGGTTAGATAGTCATATTCTCCCCCACTTAAATTATTACATTCATCTAGCACATAAACTAGTTTTGGAAAGGCTGGTGTTACATAAACTCCTTTATCATTTTTAACTCCTTGTAGTCTTTGTTTTAAAACTTCTTCGATTATCATAGCATTTTCCTTGATGTATGGATCATCTTTTTCTAAATGTAAAAACAAGGTTACAAATGGTGATTGCCCATTTGTGGTCATTAAGGTGTTAATTTGATATTGAATGGTTTGTACTCCTGCTTTTAGTTCTGCTTTTAGTCTATCTTGTGTTAGGTCTTCTATTACTTCTTCTGTTAATTTTCCTTCATATTTTTGTATGATTTCTTTTTTGAATTTATCATAACTTTTCTTTAAATATTTTCCTAAATGGATTAGGTCAACAGATTGCCCGCCATATTGATTACTTGCTACTGCTGCAATGATTTGTGTTGTTATGGTACAAGCCACTTGAAAACTTTTTGGGGTTTCAATCATTTTGCCATTCATAACGGTTCCCTTATCTAACATGTCAGCAATGTTAATTAAACAGCAATTGAAAATTGGTTGCACAAAGTAGTCGGCATCATGAAAATGTAAAACTCCCTCATTGTCTGCTTTTACGATTTTTTCTGGTAATAGTAATCTTTTTGTTAGGTCTCTTGATACCTCTCCTGCCATATAATCTCTTTGGGTGGAAGCAAGTAAGGTATTTTTGTTAGAGTTTTCTTCTGCTAGTTCTTTATTTTCGTTTCGAATTAAACCTAAAATAGATTCGTCTGTTGTATTTTGTTTTCTTACTAAGGCTCTTGTATAACGATATACAATATATTTTTTGGATAATTCGTATCTTCCTATTTCCATTAGTTTTTCTTCAATGATATCTTGTATATCTTCTACCAACATTCTTTTTTTGCCTAATTCTTCAATATAATTAATTACTTCTTTGATTTCTTCTTTGCTAGCCCTTTGGCTTGTTCTTACTTCTTTGTTTGCTTTTTCGATAGCTACTTTTATTTTTTCTCTATCGTAGTCTACAGCTCTTCCATCTCTTTTAATAATTTTCATGTTTGTTTCCCCTCTTTCGCATTTGTTTTGCTACCAACTTATTATACCGTAAGTTTTTTGTTTTTCTGTTGCAAAAGCGACAAATTATTTGCAATCAATTTCAATTATGCTCTCATGTAAGATTTTGTCGATTGTTACATTTAAATTACAAATGTATTACACTTTGTTATATTAATTTTACTATTTATTTTACGTTTCTTTGTTGCATTTGCAACTTTTTTATAGTATAATAGTCTCCATAGGAGATTTTGAAAATGGATATCAATTTTAATATAGAAAATTTTATTAATAACTTTGAAAGTAGTTGCCATAGAATTCAAAAGAAATCTTTTTCCAAAAACGAAGTTATTACTAGTTACATAAAAAAAAGAAATCAATTTTGCATTTTAATAAATGGTAATGCTGATTTAGTCCGTTATGATTTAAATGGAAATAGAACAATTGTTGAACATTTTTCTAAAAATGACGTTTTCCGGTGAAGTATTTTATACTATTACGATTAATAACGAGTTACTAGTAGAGGCTCGTGAAAAGTGCGATGTTCTTTTTTATACTTACAATGATCTTCGACAAAAATGTAGAAGTGGTTGTAAGTTCCATCAACAATTAGCAGAGGACTTACCTGAATTGATTTTAAGTAAGGTTACAGATTTAAATATGAGAATTGAACTTTTAACAAAAAGGTCTACTCGTGATAAATTGATTGGTTATTTTACTTTGCTTTCTACTAGACTTTTAAGTAAAACGTTTTCTTTGCCTTTTTCTTTAACAGATTTGGCTGATTTTTTAAGTGTTGATCGAAGTGCTATGATGCGTGAATTAAAACTTTTGAAGGAAGAAGGAGATCGGAAGAGCACACGTCTGAACTCCAGTCACAATGCCTCA
>CAMSQT010000041.1 GCA_947062645.1 uncultured Clostridium sp.
CTCCTGTTAAAGTCGCAATACTTACTGCAGCTAAAATTAGTAACACAATGATAGTGATTACTAACGCAATTAAGGTTATACCTTTGTTATTTTTAATACTTTTCATTTGTAATTCCTACTTTCTTTTGTTATAGCAGTATATCTACTTTTCATTTGCATTTTATCAATAAAGCAGAATTAAGTCAACTTATTGTACGATATTATTTCATTTTCTACATACCAGTAACTGGCAAAGTTTTCATGGCACTTATTTGCTTACTTTTCATACTTTTTTCTATTTCTACTTTTGGCTTTTCTTCTTTGCTATTATTAACTGTTATAGTAGTTTGCTCATGCAATCCTACTTGTAACTCAATTTCTTCTTCGTATCTTTCATATCCTTCTTTAGCTTTGGTTTCTTTCAAATAATATTTTCCTGGTAATAAATGTTTTATTTCTATTTTTCCTTCTTTATTCGTTTTTAAGTCTGCATACACTATTTTTTTATTTTCATCTAATAGCTGAAATTCTGCTCCTTCTAGTCTTTCTTTTGTTTTTTCATCTTCTTTTATAATAATTATTTTCGTTTCATTTTCTGGGTATTCATCGCTTTTTTCCCCTACACCATCTTCATAGGTTGCTCCTGTTAGGGCATAATCCTGCCATGAACTATTAGGTGCTACCCCATATAAAATAGGTTTTGTTTGCACTTGTCCTTCTACCGTTAGTTTAAAGGCTCCGTTTTCAGTCATATTTTTAATGGGTACTAATACTTTAAATGTTTCATTTGTATTAAATTGATTTTTTTCTTGATTTTGCATATCAGTTATTTTGATTCCCCCTATATCTTCTGAATTTTCTTTGGTTATTTTAATAGTATAATTTTTGATATTAGCATTTGCGGTTACCTTAAAAGTCTTGGATACATATTGTTTTTCTATTTGGTCTTGGTTCCATTGTTTTTCTAATTTGTTAATTTCAATGGTACTAGATACTTTACTTTCATTAGAATGATTAGCATCATTTATAATTTTATGCATCGCATTTAAAGTTCTTTGTCCTGCTTCTCCTATTGCTTCATAATCATTTGGGTTGTTTCCATGGATATAGCAATAAATAGCTTGTTTGGTCGCTGTAAAGGCTTCTTCTTTATTGGCTACTCCTAACTCTTGTATCGATTTGTAAGGATAACCATGAATGATTCTTTTCCAAAGTCCTACATCTTTTATGGCATCTTGCACAGATACATCATATCCTTGTGTTTCTGCTCCGTGGTTTTGTTTTATCCATACAATAAGCTGGGTAGTTGATTCCGTTTTGACTATATTGTATGTAACTAGTTTTTACAACAACCCCTTTATATTTTAGTAACTCTCCACAATCTCCTATGCTATATAAGTTAGCACTATTGATTGTTGTCGCATAAACCGCATTCATAAATCCTAATCCATTCATAATAAGAATTGTTAGGATAAGTAATAATTTTTTTATTTTATTTTTCTTCTTTTTCAAATTGTTATCTTCCTTTCTTTTTATGGTTTTATTTCGATTGCTTTTACACATCTTCTATAATCTGGTTCATTTTCTACACAGGTAATGAGTGTAAGTATATTTTCTTCTGTATCTTCTAAACATGTTAGGTCTGTTGCTTTAATAATTTCATTTTTTTGTACTTTGTATTGTTTATTACTGTTTTCATAATGGTAAATAATTTTGTCTTCTTCCTTTAGTTGTTTTGCTCCTGCAAAATAGTTGTTTTCATATCCTCTATTATGAGCTGCTAAGCAAACATTTCCTACCCATTTTTTGCTTTCTTCGAAATGGCCAATAAACTTGTCCATTATTTCTTTTGTGGTTCCTTCGCTAATTGGTGCTTTTAAATTAATACTTGGGATTTCTAAGTACCAATTTTCTTCTTTGGTACCTTCTGATTGCTCGATACTAATATTTTCAAAACTACTGGGTATCTCTGGATTACTTGAAAATCCTGCTTTTAAAACTGTCTTTTTTGATAAAAAATCAAATTTTAAATTCCCGCTATCGAGAACAAATACGATAATAATAGAAAAAATTAAACTTAAAACATTAATATACCATGTACTATATCTTAAAGTACCTATCTTATCACGCTCCTTTATTTTTGTGGTTATTTCTTAGATTAAAATTAAGAAACAATTTTTTTTTGAAAAAATTGAAGTGAAATATTTTGAATTCAAATTAACTTCTCCTATATGATAATACATTTTTTGTAATTTGTAAAGAACTTTTCACCGCAAAATTCGACTTTTATCGACTTTTGCGGCTTATATCCTTACAACTACAAGCTTATCTTACTACCCAATTTTACTTGTAATTTCTTTTTTCATTTTGCCAATAATCTTTTTTTCTAGTCTTGATATGTAACTTTGTGAAATACCGAAGTTCATCTGCTACTTCTTTTTGTGTCTTTTCTTTTCCCGTCTGAAAGCCAAAACGCATCTCCATAATATTTTTTTCTCTGTTATTTAATTTACTAATCGAAGCACGAAGTAACGACTTATCCACCTCATCTTCTAAATTTCTGGAAGTAATATCTGGTTCCGTTCCTAAAATGTCAGAAAGCAATAACTCATTTCCATCCCCATCTTTATTTAATGGTTCATCAATCGAAACCTCACCTTTTATTTTATTGTTCTTTCTTAAATACATTAAAATTTCATTTTCAATACAACGAGAAGCATACGTTGCAAGTTTTATTTTTTTATCCGCTTTAAAAGTGTTTACCCCTTTCATTAAGCCAATTGTCCCAATGGAAATCAAATCTTCTATCCCAATTCCTGTATTTTCAAATTTCTTTGCAATATACACAACTAGCCTTAAATTTCTTTCCACTAACTTTTGACGTGCTTCTAGATTATCTTCTTGCTCTAACTTTTGAATTAATTCCGCCTCTTCTTCTGGCGATAACGGTGGCGGAAGTGTTTGACTTCCTGCAATATAAAAAATCGGCAAATACTCAACTTCTTGCTTATCATTTACATACTTCGCACAAATGGTATTAATTCCATTTTTCACAAACTCAAAAATATTCATGTTTCTTCACTCCTTTCAAAATGTCCCCATTGGCAACAACGCCCTATATTCTCCTCTTTTTGTTAAGGACTTATTATAAATTGCAATAATAATATCGTCTTTCTTTTTTTCACTTTCCCCATTTTTTATCTCAACAAAATCTGCTTTCATTCCTAATAACATACCGTTTTGCTTTCCCAAAGAAGAAAAAGGAATCAGTTTTAATTTTGTCACATATTCTTTCTTTATTTCTTCTGGTACATTGCCAAAATCACCTCCTAACAATTCATCTAAATGATTTAATATTTCTTTTGGTACACATTCATATAAAAGTGTGTGTTCTACTACAATAACAGGTGTGTTGGTAATCGGCTCTTTTAACATATTTCCGGTATCAATCATAGCTGTTGTTTTTATTGTTTTTTTGTTTAATCCTATTTCTATTTCACAAAATACGTCTTTTTTGCTTATTTTTGATTTTACTACTGTAAATGCTACCATTATAATAATAAATGCTATGATAGCTCCTAAAAAGACTGTTTTTAGTGGATAGGTTCCTAAAAATAAGCCATTTTTCATTAAAATATCTTGTGGTTTTACAATATAAATTAATGCAAACGCTGCCCCTCCAAATACAAATGAAGTTAAGTAAAATATAATCAAATCTTTCCACATCTTTTTCATCGTTTGTGGATTAAATGCTATATATATGATTACAATCGATAATATTATTTTTAAAATCATGCTTTGGTATATTTCTAAAATTGACAGATAAGAAATAACCGAATAGATTGCTCCTACTAAGCTTGCTAATATAAGTCGTATACTTTTTATTTTTTCTTTTAACGTAAGTCCTGTTGCTAGTAAAATAATAAAATTCATGATTAAATTTTCTAATAATACTATATCAATATAAATAGTCATGCTATCACCTGCATGACTATTATAATTGTTTTGTTTTAAAAAGACTGTTTTTTCTTGTTGGCGAAAAAAAGAAATAATCGACTGTTTCTCGATTATTTCTACTTTTTATCTATTTTTTATAAAGATATATCCTAAACTGGACATTTACATATTTTTGTTTTTATTTTTTCTTAGGAAAGATGGTATGTCTAAATCATTTTGTGAAGAACTTGTTTCTGTGCTTGATGGGATAGAATTGATTTTCTTTTCCCATGTTTTTGATACGATGTTATCAACGCCAATGCTTGAAATTGGTGCATTATTTTTTTCAAATCCGGTTGCAATAACTGTGATTTGAATCTCGTCATTCATACTGGTGTCTGTTACAGTACCAAAGATAATATTTGCTTCTGGATCTACACTTCTTTGTACTAATTCTGCTGCTGTGTTTACTTCGTGTAATCCTAAGTCACTACCACCTGTAATATTAATAATTACTCCTTTTGCTCCTTCAATTGAGGTTTCTAGTAATGGACTTTGAATAGCTTCTTTTGCTGCATCTTCTGCTCTATTTTCTCCTGATGCTTTTCCAACTCCCATGTGTGCCATTCCTTGGTTTAACATGATTGTTTTTACATCGGCAAAGTCTAAGTTTACAAGTCCTGGAATAGCAATTAAGTCAGAGATTCCTTGTACACCTTGTCTTAAAATATCGTCTGCCATTTTAAAAGCTTCAATAATAGATGTTTTTCTATCAATGATTTGTAATAGCTTATCATTTGGTATAACAACTAATGTGTCTACCTTTCCTTTTAAGCTTTCAATTCCTCTTTCTGCTTGTGAAAGTCTTTTCTTTCCTTCAAAAGTAAATGGTTTGGTAACAACTCCTATGGTTAAGATTCCCATCTCTTTTGCTGTTGATGCAACGATTGGTGCAGCTCCTGTTCCTGTTCCTCCACCCATTCCGGCGGTAACAAATACCATATCTGCTCCTCTTAATACTTCTGCAATTTCAGCTTTACTTTCTTCTGCAGATTGAGCACCAATATCAGGATTTGCTCCTGCTCCTAGTCCTCTTGTTATTTTTTCTCCAATTTGTATTTTTGTGTTTGCTCTTGAGGTTTGTAGAGCTTGTCTATCTGTATTAACAGCAATAAAATCAACACCTTTTATTCCAATATCAATCATTCTGTTAACAGCATTGTTTCCTGCTCCTCCAACACCAATAACTTTGATAGTTGCGGTTCCATCCATCATTGTTATGTTGTTATTATTATTGGTTTCTTCATTGTAATCCATCATTCTAGTTTTTCCTCCTCTAATTTTTCTTATATTTGTTATCCGTAAATCCCTTCGCTCTAACGGTAACTTAAAAATTAATAACTTAAATTTAAATTCTATTTTATGAATAGAAAAATTCTTTTATTTTTTCCATGATATTTTTGAAAACATTTTCTTCACTTTGTGTATCAATACTACTAGATACCGTTTTAGCAAATGGTCTTGCTGCTATATATCGAACTAAAGCATAACTGGTTCGATACATTTGCTTTACTGTGCTAACAGCTCTACCTGTTGATATTTTAACTGGTATATTTAGGTTGATTTTTCCTGCAACATCACTTTTATTGATGTTGACAATTCCTTGTCCTGTTAATACCACATTGTTAATTTTTTGTTTTACACCATGATTTGTTATATCTTTATTGATAATCGTAAATATTTCTTCAATTCTTGCTTCTATAATTTCGATTAACTCTGAACTTTTGATAATTCTGTTTTTGTTGTTATCTCTTGATGTATTTAATATGATGTCATTATCATTGTCAATAAAAGATTTTAAGGCTAGTCCATATTGTCTTTTTAATTTGTCTGCTTCTTCTTCTGCTATGTTTAGGACTAAGGCAATATCATGTGTTATATTGTCACCGCCAACAGGAATGGAATTGGTATAGATAAAGGTAGATCCTTCAAATACTCCAATGTCTGTGTTTCCTGCTCCTATGTCTAATAACATGACATGGTCGTGTAATTCGTTTTTGTCTAAAATTAAATTTCTTTCTGCTAATGTAATTGGTACAATTCCATCTATGTCTAATCCTGCTTTTTTAAATACCGTATTTAGTTGTCTTACATAATCTCGATCGGCTAAAATTACTTGCGCGCTAATGGTAAAGGCTGAACTTAAATTTCCTACAGGATCTGATACTACGGTGCCATTTTCTAGTGTTATTTTGTCTGGTACGATATCAATTAAGGTTTTTCCGTCTGGTATTTCTATGTCTTTTACTTGCATAAGAGCGCTTTGTACGTCTCTTACTGATATCCCAGCATATTTGTCTTTGATTTCCTTGGTGATGCTGTTTTGTACGATGGTTATGTATTTTCCTGGGATTGTTACATAGGCTGAATTAATTTTCAAATTTGTTTCATCTTCGGCATCTTTTATTGTTTTTGCTATGCTAAAACTAATGTCGTCTTCATTTATTATTTTACCCTTCTTTAGTCCATTACATTTATGTGAGGTATTACATATGATTTCTATTTGTCCAAAGTTGTTAACTTCCCCTATAACAGTGCAAACCTTACTGGTTCCTATGTCTATACCTACAATGATATCTCCTATTGCCAAGTTAATTCCTCCATTTTCAAGTAATAAATTTTCTACTAGTATATATATTACATTTTTAGACAAATGTCAATAGAATTTGTTATATTTTTGTAATATTTTTGTAATAAAGTTGTAATAAATTTTATTGTTCTTGTGTTTTTTCTAATTTGGCTCTTTTTTCTCTTAATTTTTCTGACCATTTATCAACATAGTATCTTCGAATAATGGCTAAGTTTGTAAACATTCTTCCTACAAATACAACAATGGCAGCTAAGTAAATATCTACATTTAATTTTTCTCCTAAAATAGTTAGTAATATAGATAAAATGGCATTTCCAAAAAATCCTGTTACAAATATTTTTAAGTTAAAATTCTTTTTAATAACAGAGGTAATTCCTCCAAAAACAGAGTCTAAGGCTGCAATAATACTAATTGCTAAGTAACTTGAATAAGTATAAGAAATCATTGGTGCATTGATTCCTAATATAATTCCTAGCAAACATCCTATTAAAATTGCTATCATAATCATTTTTATTTCCTACCCTTCTTTTTTATAAAAATTACTATTTATTCCATGTATTTTATTTTTATATCTTCTTGATATTTTTTGATTTTTAGTCGATTTATTTTTTCAATGGAAACATCGTAGCCTAATTTTTTTAATTCGTCTACACTTCCTCCGTTTCCTAACAAAGCACTTTCCATATAGGTTTGGTTTCCAATTGCTTTTATGACATAAGGTGCTAAGATTCTTTGACCATTTACTTTAATAAAAGAATCATTAATGGTAACGATATCCGTCATATTAACCACTCTTTCTTCATTGATGCAAATGGCTTCTGCTCCTGCTGATTTTAAAGCATTTACAATAATTAATAAACTATCTGCTTTAATATTTCCCATTTCGCTGTCTTCTACTTCTTTTAAAACAACTTGGATACCTTCCCCTTCTACATCTGTTTTTCCTAGTATTTGATTGACTTGCTGTAATTCAGCATCTACTATTTTTTCCGTTTCTTCATTCGATGCTCGCGTTTTCTTATATTCTTCTAACATATTTTGGGTTTCTTCATACTTTTTTTGGGTTTCTTCATACTTTTGCTTCCAATTAGCAAGTTGGGTTCTAAGTTCTGTTTCTCTCATATTTTCGATTTCTGTAATATTGGTTTGATTGACAATTTTAAATTGCATACACATAACAGCAATTAGAGCAAAACAGGCTAAGCTGATGGCAACTGCCATAGTGGCTTTTCCTTTTTTTACAGTATCTTTCATTTCTTACCTCCTTAGATAAATCTTTTCTATTTTGAATTTTGCAAATATTTATAGGTAATAACGCCTGTGTATTTTGGAATCGTAATACGATTTGATTTTTTTAGTTCCACCCCTACACTAGCCTCTTTTAAAATCTCTAAGTAGCCACCTTGTCTTGATAAAGCTGCTAGTTGTTCTGGTAAGCCAATGGCTTTTATTTCAAAAGGCGCTCCTACTTTTTCTCCATTGATATCTATAATATTTCCGCCACAGGAAATGCTACTGGTTGGCACAATTCTTTGGTTGTTAATCGATATTGCTTCTGCTCCAGCATTTTTTAATTCATTAATAACACTTAAAACATCCGCATCATGCACAATTAAATCACTAGCATTTAAGACGGTACTAGGGTCTTTTTTTCCATCACTTAAGGTAACAATTACACCTGGTCCTGTTACTTCTGTCATACCTATCATTTTGTTTCCTTGTTTGATGTCATTTTCTTTTTGTTCTAGGTCACCATTATTTTGTGTTGCATTTTGTCTTTGCTTTTCTAGTTCTTCTTCCACTCTTTCTAAGTCTTTGTATTTATTGTCATATTTTTCTTTGTATCTTAAAACTTCTGCTCGTAATTCGTCATTTTGGCTGTTACCTCGCCCTACTATCGAATTAGAACCTGTTACGGTTTTCATTTGTATGCAAATTCCTAGTGTTAAGGCAAAACACATAAGGCCTAACACAATTCCTACTGTCGTTTTGTTCTTCATTTTCCTCCTCCTTCTTCTTTTTATATATTTAAGCTTTCTTTAAAATACACTTTGAATTTTTGGTAGATCGGAAGAGCGTCGTGTAGGGAAAGAGTGTTGGATCGAGT
>CAMSQT010000042.1 GCA_947062645.1 uncultured Clostridium sp.
TACACTCGATCCAACACTCTTTCCCTACACGACGCTCTTCCGATCTTTATATCTTTCTAATAAAGAAGCAATCAAAAAACCGAAAAGCACAAGAAAAAATGCCAATTAGAGTATCTAATAAACAAGAAAAACTAGGTAGTAGTACAAAAATGGAACCAACGGTAAAACCAACAATACAATAAAAAGTAGGAGCATAAAAGTGACTTAGTAAAAATTTAGTTAATTTCATAAAGCAAAATCCACCTAAGATAACACCAATGCTAATTGGAACTAAAATAGGAAGATACAAACTAGATACAGAAGAAAGATAAATACTATAAACACCTAGAAGCATCAAAATAATAGTACTACTAACCCCGAGGAACCACAATGCCAATTGACATAAAAAAGCCACAAACTACAAGGTAAAAAAAACTAACACTTTCTAAATTAGTTCCGAACAGACAAAAAACTTTCTAAAAAAATACAAGAAACACCAATTACAAAAGTAAGCAAAAAGAAAAACCAATAACGAGGCTTAAAATCTTGTTTTTGATTAATTTCTTTTAACAAAGCAGGGATACTTCCTAAAATTAAGCCAATAAAAATAGACTTAGTTTGGATGGGGAATTCATATAAGCAATAATTTAAAATGTTACCAAATAAAATAACACCAAATCCACAGCCAACTAAGATAGGAAAAAGAAACTTTAAATTATTTTTTACATCTTTAAAAAAGTTTAAAATACTATCTAATAATTTTTCATAAATGCCAAAAATAACACAAAATACACCACTACTAATGCCCGGAAGAATGGCTCCACTTCCAATGGCAACACCCTTTAAACAGTTTACTAAAAATTTCATTTGTTTTTAAACACCTCTATCGTTAGTATATGAAAAGAAAAAAGGATTATTACTTATAGTAAGAAAAACAAATAAATTAAAACGAAAAACGATTGAACTGATAGGTCAGTTCAGTCGTTTTTTTGTCCAAAATATGATATAAATAAAAAAGAAATAAAAAACAAACAAGGAGAAATGAATGAGTGAAATAAGCAATTTAAAAGAAATGTTAAAAAAATCAGGAGAAGAATATGGTAAAAAAATAGCCTATCAAATAAAACAAGAAGAAGGAAAATACCAAACTATAACTCATGAAGAAGTAAGACAAATGATAGATGCCTTAGGAACAGCCTTAATTGACATGGGGTTAAAAGATAAAAAAATAGCAGTAATTGGCGAAAATCGATACGAATGGGAAATAGCCTATTTATCCATCGTATGTGGAACAGGAATTGTAGTTCCCTTAGATAAATCTCTGCCAGAAAATGAGCTAAAAAGTCTAATCGAACGTTCAGAAGTAGAAGCCATATTTTATTCTAAAAAATATGAAACCATTTTAGAAAGTGCCAAAAATGAAGGAATAGGAAAACTAAAACACTTAATATCCATGGACTTAAGTAAACACCAAAAAGGAATTTATGCGCAAAAAGAACTAATCGAAAAAGGGAAAGAACTAATCCAAGAAGGAAATACAGAATTTATAAAGGCTAGCATCGATAACGAAAAAATGAGTATCATGTTATTTACCTCAGGTACAACATCAGCCTCTAAAATTGTAGCACTATCCCACAAAAACATATGCTCAAATTTAAATAGCATTTCTTCCATTTTAGAGGTAGATAGCAGTGATGTATTTTTATCTTTTTTACCAATACATCATGTATTCGAATGTACAGTTGGCTTTCTATTTGCTCTACATAAGGGAGCAAAAACTGTATTTTGTGATGGGATAAGGCACATTCCAGAAAATATGAAGGAATACAAAGTAACTGTCATGGCATCTGTTCCAGCTATCTATGAAAGAATTTTTAAAATGATACGCAAACAACTAGAAAAACAAGGAAAACTACAAGAGATTTTGCAAAAAGAAGAACAATATAAAAACACTAGCATGGAAGAAAAGAAAAAAGTATTTCAAGAAATACATGACATGTTAGGAGGAAAAGTAAAATTATTAATTAGTGGTGCAGCAAGCTTAGATGCAGGAATTGAAGAAAAATATCGTTTACTTGGACTTAATTTAGTTCAAGGATATGGACTAACAGAGACCTCACCAGTTATAGCAATAGGAACCAAAAAATATTACAAAGTTGGCTCTATTGGAAAAACTGTTCCAAAAGTAGAAGCAAAAGTAGTAAATCCAAACCAAGAAGGAATAGGAGAACTAATCGTAAAAGGTCCTAACATCATGTTAGAATATTATGGCAATAAAGCAGAAACCAAAAAAGCCTTGCAAGAAGGTTGGTTCTATACAGGTGATTTAGCAAGAATAGATGACGAAGGCTATATTTTTATTTGTGGAAGAAAGAAAAGTGTAATTGTTTTAAAAAATGGTAAAAACATCTTCCCAGAAGAAATGGAAAACCTAATCAATCGAATTGAAGGAGTAGAAGAATCTTTTGTATTTGGAAAACAAATGTCACAAGACAAAAATGATATCAAAATATTTGCTAAAGTAGTATATAACCAAGAAATTATAGAAAATACCTATAAAATACAAGGAAAAGAAAAAATTTATGAAGCAATTAATGAAAAAATAAAAGAAATCAACAAGACGATGCCACACTATAAAGCAATTAAAGGTATTTTATTAACACAAGAACCATTAATCAAAACAACCACAAATAAAATAAAAAGACAAAACAACTTAGAAAAGATAAGAAAAGAGGAAAATGGGTGCAACTAAAAAACTTAACCACTAAATTTTTAGGAAGAGATTTTGGGTTTTACGAACAAATAGACTCAACGCAAGAAGAAATTTGGAGAAGAATACAAGAAGGAACAATAAAAAATGGAACCTTACTACTAGCAGATCTTCAAACCAAAGCAAAAGGAACCCATGGAAGAGTTTGGAGAACAGACGAAAAAAACAATATAGCCTTTTCCTTTGCTTTAGAAGTGAATTTGGAGGCACAAAAACTAGAAGGAATTACAATAGAAATTGCCCAAATTTTAGTAGAGGTTTTTCATAAATTATATGGTATTAGGCTTGAAATAAAATCTCCCAACGATTTAGTCTATCAAGGAAAAAAGTTAGGGGGTATACTAACACAAGCAAAAACACAAGGAAAAATAGTAAAATACATTGTTGTAGGAATTCGGAATCAACACCAATCAAGAAAATTTTCATGAAGAGATAAAAAAAACAGCCACTTCCATCCAAAAAGAATTCGGAATAGAAGTAGATAGAGGTAAAGTAATAGCAGAATTTTGCAATATGTTTGAAAGCGATGTTTTACATCGTTAAGACAAAAACAAAACATCAAAAAAAGGAGAAGAAAAATGAAAATAGGATTTTTATTTCCCGGGCAAGGAGCGCAAAGCTTAGGAATGGGAAAAGATTTATACGAAAAATATAACGAAGTAAAAAACATATATGACAAAGTAAAGCAAATAACAGGAATTGATATAGCAAAAATATCTTTTGAAGGAAGCGAGGAAGAACTAAACAAAACCCAAAACACACAGCTTGCTATTCTTACCATGAGTTTAGCTATTTTAGAAATAGTAAAGAAAAAGGGAATAAAAGCAGATGCTACTTGTCGGTTTAAGCTTAGGAGAATATACAGCATTAATCAATAGTGGGAAAATCAGTTTGGAAGAAGGCGTAAAATTAGTTCAAAAAAGAGGGCAATATATGCGGAGAATTGGTGCCAGAGGGGGAATGGCTAATGGCAGCAATCTTAGGAATGGAAGAGACCCAAGTAGAAGAAGTATGTAAAAAAGTTCAAAATGGTTTTGTTGTACCAGCTAATTTTAATACAACTGGACAAATTGTAATATCTGGAGAAAAAGAGGCAGTAGAACAAGCAGAAAAATTAGCAAAAGAAATGGGAGCAAAAAAAGTAAGAATCCTAAAAACAGCGGGGCCATTTCATACCCAAAAATTAAATAAGGCAGCAGATAAACTAAAAGAAGAATTAGAAAAAGTGAATTTTGGTAAATTTGAAATACCAGTTGTAAAAAATTTAGATGGAAAAATTTATGAAGAAAGTCATGATATCAAAGACATTTTAGCCAAACATATTGTAAGTCCTGTTCAATTTTCGAAAAGCTTACAAACCATGCTAGATTTAGGAGTAGACACATTTGTTGAAATCGGTCCACGGAAAGACATTGTCAGGATTTGTGAAACGTTTAGAAACAGATAAGCAAATAAGAATTGTAAATATCAATAATGTAGAAACTTTGGAAACAGGGATTTAAGGGAGGAGAAAAAAGATATGAATAAAGTTGCTTTAATTACAGGTGGAACCAGAGGAATTGGAAAAGAAATTGCCATTACCTTAGCAAAAGAAGGATATCATATTGCATTAAATTATAGAAAAGAAGGAGAAGAACTAGAAGCGGTAAAAAAGGAAATAGAAGAAAATAAAGTAACTTGTCTTACCGTTAAAGGCGATATTTCTTGTTTTGAAGATTGTGAAGAAATGGTAAAGCAAGTAATTAGTCAGTTTGGTCAGATTGATGTATTAGTCAATAATGCTGGTATTACAAAGGATATGCTATTAATGAGAATGAAACAAGAGGATTTCCAACAAGTAATTGATGTGAATTTAGTAGGAACTTTTAATATGACGAAAAATGTGATTAGTCATATGTTAAAAGCAAGAACTGGTAGAATTATTAATATATCTTCTGTTGTAGGTGTTTCGCGGAAATGCAGGGCAAACCAATTATTCTGCTTCAAAAGCTGGAATCATTGGATTTACTAAAAGTTTGGCAAAAGAGGTAGCTACTAGAGGTGTTTTGGTAAATGCTGTGGCACCTCGGGTTTATTGAAACAAGTATGACAGAGGTTTTAAAAGAGGAGATAAAAGAGGAAATTGCTAAAAGTATCCCATTAAAGCGTATGGGAACTTCAAAAGATGTAGCAAATGTTGTTAAGTTTTTGGCATCAGATGATAGTTCTTATATGACAGGACAGGTAATACATGTTGATGGTGGTATGCTGATGTAAAGCAAATCAAATACAAGCAAGAGAAAGGAAAAGAAAAATGGAAAAAAGAGTAGTAATTACAGGATTAGGAGCAATCACTCCCATTGGAAAAAACATAGAAGAAACATGGAAAGGGATACGGAGAAAAAAAATGTGGAATAGATGAAATATCATTATTTGACACAAGCAATTACAAAACTAAATTAGCGGCAGAGGTAAAAGATTATGATGCTAGTGAGTATTTTGAAGCAAAGCAAACAAAAAGGCTAGATAGAAGTTCACAATTTGCTATCATTGCAGCCAAAGAGGCATTCCAAGATAGTGGCATTACAAAAGAAAATACGGACTTTGAAAGAGTTCGGTGTATTTATTAGCACAGGAATAGGAGGATTTAATACCATTCAAGACCAATGTGCTGTTCATTGTATCAAAGGAAATAATAGAGTTTCTCCTATGTTTATTCCCATGTCAATTGCTAACATGCCAGCAGGAAATGTGGCAATCGAACTAGGTTTAAAAGGAGAATCTATCTCTATTGTAACAGCATGTGCTTCTTCTACACATGCTATTCGGAGAAGCCTATAAAACGATCAAATATGGTGCAGAAGATGTTATTTTAACAGGGGGAACCGAGGCTGCTATTTGCCAAGTAGGAATTGCAGGATTTGAAAATATGAAGGCATTAGCAACCGTAACTGATAAAAATAGAGCTAGTATCCCATTTGACAAAGATAGAAGCGGATTTGTTATGGGAGAAGGTGCAGGCGTGCTTGTTTTAGAAGAGTTAGACCATGCTCTAAAAAGAGGTGCTAAAATCTATGCCGAGGTTGTAGGTTATGGAGCAACCACAGATGCTTATCACATTACTTCTCCTGCACCAGAAGGAGAAGGCGGTGCAAGGGCAATGAAAAGAGCAATTCAAGATGCTAACCTAAAACCAGAAGAGATTGACTATATCAATGCACATGGTACTTCAACAAAATTAAACGATTCTTGTGAAACCATGGCAATTAAATCAGCTTTAGGAGAAGCAAGTAAAACCGTTATGGTAAGTTCTACGAAAGGAAATATTGGTCACTTATTAGGGGCTGCTGGTGGTGTTGAGGCAATTTTTTGTGCTAAAGCAATTGAAGAAAAAAAAGTACCACCAACGATTAATTATCAAGAAAAAGATGAGGAATGTGATTTAGATATTGTACCAAATGAGGTAAGAGAGCAAGAAATTAAGGTTGCTATGTCAAACTCTTTGGGCTTTGGCGGTCATAATGCAAGTATTGTTTTAAAAAAATATGAAAATTAGAAGGTTTTACTAAAAAAATTTCAAAGAAAGGATGAAAAACAATGGAATATGATAAAATCAAACAATTAATGGAAGATATGGGCAATTCAAAATTAACAGAAATCGCAATTGATTTTCCAGATGGTACTAAGATTAGTATGAAAAAGGAAGAAAAGCAAGTAGTACTAGAAACTGTTTCTACAAAGGAAGCATTAAAAGTGGAAAATGTGGAAATGCAAGAAGCAAAACCAACGAAAACAGAAGAAAAAGTGCTAGAGGGAAATGTAGTAACATCTCCTATGGTAGGAACTTTTTATGCCAAACCTTCTCCTGATAGTGATAACTATGTTACACTTGGTCAAAAGGTAAAAAAAGGCGATGTTTTATGCATTGTTGAGGCTATGAAGCTAATGAATGAGATTGAAAGTGAGTTTGATGGCGAGGTTGTAGAGATTTTGGTTAAGGATGAACAGCCTGTTGAGTATGGTATGCCTTTGTTTGTGATTAAATAAAGAAAAGACCGGCGATATAGCTTGCCGGTCCGGAGGTTACTTCTTGAAAGTAACAATTTTCTTCTTTTCAGTTTCTTCAACATAGGGAATAACTCTTAACAAATCACTACAGGCAAAATAGATTGCTAAATTGTGGATTTTGCTGGAAACAGTCAATTGCTCACAAAGAATATATTTGTCTCCAACTTGACTGCATGCTTTCCTTAATTCTTCCAAAAAGAGAAGAATGTCTGGAATAAGAATATCTCCTGTTCCATCATATATCTTGTTTAACCGACCTACGTAACTTGTTAATGTGAATACAGACATTGATAACATAATGTGTTCCTCCTCATTACCTATAAATTTTTATTAAGCTACTACAATTATACCATATATTTAACATAAAGTCAAAAAAGAAAGAAGTGAAACAAATGTTAAACAAAGAACAAATAAAAAAAATAATCCCACAAAGAGAGCCCTTCTTAATGATAGACGAAGTAGAAACCTACACACCAGGAGAAGGAGCAATAGCGTATAAATATGTAAATAAAGAAGAATGGTATTTCCAAGGACATTTTCCAGGGAACCCAATCATGCCAGGCGTACTAATCACAGAAAGTTTAGCACAAACAGGAGCAATCGCCATTCTTAGTAAAGAAGAAAACCAAGGAAAAAATGCCTTATTTGGTGGAATCGATAAAATGAAATTTAAAAAAATGGTACTACCAGGAGACACCTTAAAACTAGAAGTAAAAATAATCAAACAAAAAGGGCCAATAGGAGTAGGAGAAGCCATAGCAACCGTAGACGGAAAAATAGCAGCAAAAGGAGAACTAACCTTTGCCGTCGTATAAAAGCTAAAAGAAAGGAAGGAAACAAAAGCATGAACAAAATATTAATAGCAAATCGTGGTGAAATAGCAGTAAGAATCATAAGAGCCTGTAAAGAAATGAACCTAAAAACAGTAGCAGTTTATTCTACAATGGATAAAGATGCCATGCACACTCGTCTAGCAGATGAAGCCATCTGCATCCGGACCTGCCAATAGTGGAAAAAGTTATTTGAATTTTAAAAATATCATTGAAGCAGCCAATATAACAGGAGCAGACAGCATCCATCCAGGATTTGGATTTTTGTCAGAAAACAGTCAATTTGCTAAAATATGCGAAGAATCCAATATTAAATTTATTGGACCATCACCAAAAGTAATTGAAATGTTAGGAAATAAATCCAATGCCAAAGAACTAATGAAAGAAGCAGGAGTGCCAGTAATACCAGGCTCAAACGGCAGTGTAAAAGGATTAAAAGATGCCCTTAAAATTGCAAATAAAATAGGGTATCCTGTCATGTTAAAAGCAGCAGCTGGCGGTGGCGGAAAAGGAATTCGTATTGTAAATAAAGAAGAAGAGTTAGAGGCAAATTACAATCTTGTAAAACAAGAAGCAAAAATATCCTTTAATGACGATGAAATCTATCTAGAAAAATTCATAAAAAATCCAAGACATGTGGAAATACAAATCTTGGCAGACGAACACCGGAAACGTTATTCATTTAGGAGAAAGAGACTGCTCTATCCAACGTAAAAATCAAAAAATAATTGAAGAAACCCCATCAACAGCAATTGACGAAAAACTAAGAAACAAAATGGGAGAATCTGCCGTAAAAGCAGCTAAAATAGCGGGATATTATAGCTGTGGAACTATTGAATTTTTAGTAGATAGCGATAAAAATTATTATTTCATGGAAATGAACACAAGAATTCAAGTAGAACATCCTATCACAGAAGAAAGAACAGGAATAGACATCGTAAAAGCACAAATCAAAATAGCAGCAGGAGAACCACTAAAATTGAAACAAAAAAACATTGAATTTCGAGGACATAGTATAG
>CAMSQT010000043.1 GCA_947062645.1 uncultured Clostridium sp.
TCTTCCGATCTGGAAGATGTTTTTGGGGACCTAGGTCAAAAACATTGCTTTAAGTTAATTTATCATACCACACATTAAACAACAAGTAAAAATCACCTAACTTAATACAAATGTAACATAATCGTAATACAAACGTAAAACAAGCAAATAAAATCGACAAAACCACTGAAACAATTGGGTTACAAGAAAACGACAGAGTAATTCCTTTTTTGACAATTTAGGTTAAAAATGCTATAATCAAGCCATCTTAAATAAGAAGGTGATTACATGATCTGTCGAACAGATATATCAAACTTAAAAACAGACATCATAGAAAAAGTTGGTCAAAAGATAATTGTAAAAGGGTCTTTAGGAAGAAGTAAAGCCTTTGAAAAAGAAGCCACAATAGAAAAAGCATATCCTAATATTTTTGTTGTAAAATATGAGGAAAATGATAGAAATGTTACTTATAGTTATACCGATGTTTTAACAAGAACCGTTGAAGTTGAAGTATTTGATGGAGATTCTTACTCACCATTAATACCACCAGCAGTAGAAACAAAAAAGAAAAAAACAATACTATAAAGTAAAAACAAAAAAGTCAGTATAGAAAAAATTCTATATTGGCTTTTTTATATTGTAGTAATGGTAAGATTGTGCCTGTCCCAGATTAGCCATTTATGGCAAGATTGTGCCTGTCCCACATTAGCCATTGGCTAAATTTTGGAGATAGCTAGTCATAAATTTAAAATATTTCCATATACATGTTATAAAGAATAAAAAAGGAGGTAGACAAATGGTATTAGAAACACAAAACGAGAATTTATGTGTAAATAAATTAATAGCAACTAAAAAAGACATCATTATGGTAGAGGGGGATATGATAGTACCAGATTCAAAGCCAGATATTTTAAATACAATTTGTACAAGTGGGGTAGTATGTGTCTATAAAAAAGAAGTACTAGATGAAAAGGTTAGAATGGACGGAAGTATTAATACCTGTATTATGTATTTGGCAGATGACGCACAAGATAAGGTAAGGGGAATTAATACAAGTCTTGATTTTTTAGAGGCAATTCCTGTTCCAAATGCAAAAGAGGGCATGGATTCAGTGATTCAAGCTACGTTAAGAGGGATTGAGTGTAGAGTAATTAATGGAAGAAAGATTGGTATTAAAGCAACTTTAGAGGTGGATATTAAGATTTATGCTAAAGAAGAGGTGGAGATTGTAAATGATATCCAAAATGCAGAAGGAATTCAAATACTAAAAGAGGATTTACGAGTTAATTCATTAGTAGGGATGGGAGAAAATAAAATTTATACAAAAGACAATATTTCTATTGATAATATTGATAGTTTAGCAGAGATCTTGAAAACAGATATTGCAATTGTAGACAAGGATGTTAAGGTAAGCTATAATAAAATTTTAGCAAAAGCAGAAGCACATGTAAAAATTATGTACTTAACAGAAGATAATAGAATTAATAAAATAGATACCAAGATACCAATAGTTGGTTTTATTGATATTCCAAATGTAACAGAAGAAAATATTTGTGATTTAGATTATGAAATTAGAAATATGATAATCAAGCCAAATGCACCAGAAGAGCATTCTATTTATATGGAATTAGAAATAGGAGTAGGAGCTTTTTGTTATGAAGAAAAACAAATCAATTTAATACAAGACTTATATAGTCCATGTGAAAATTTAGAATTTAATAAAAAGAAAATTACAACCATAACAAACAAACAAACACGTAAAGAAATGAAACAAATAAGAGAGACCATAAATATAGAAGAAATAGGAGATAAAAATATTGTAGATATTGATGTTTGCCCTGTCATTGAAAAGCAAGAAAATACGAATCAAAAAATTGTTTATACGGGAAATTTAGAAATAAACTTTGTTTTAGCAAACCAAGATTTACAAATGGATGTAAGAAACAGTAAAATTCCATTTGAATATGTAGTAGATGTCATAGAAGAAGCCCAAAATGTAAATAGTAAGTTAGAAATGGAAGTTGCAAGTCAAGATTTTATTGTACAAGAAGGAGGCACTATTACAAGTAATGTAGATTTAGTTATGAATAACGATATGTATCGAAATACTAATCTAAACATTATGAATGAAATCCAAACTAATGGTGAAAGAGAAGCAGAGGATTATAGTTTGATTTTATATATAGTAAAAAAAGGAGATACTCTATGGCAAATTGCTAAGAGATATGGCAGTACCGTTGACGATATCGTAAGAACCAATGGAATAGAAGATGCCAACCAAATTACAATAGGACAAAAATTATTTATTCCACGCTATATAAAAACAGGAATTAAATATGCATAAGATATATTCTAGACCACGAATTCGAATTCCTAGAGTAATTACAGGAACAAAGAGAAGAATACAAAGTGAAAAAGCAAAAAAAATGACTACATTGTTAGTCATTTTAATCATAGCTTTTTCTACGGTAAAACTTATACTAGATGCTGTTTTACCAATTTTTGATACTTTATGCGAAAATAGAGCAAAATCCATTGCCACCATAGTTTCTAATGAGCAAGCTACCAATGTTATGAGGGAGCATACTTATGATGAGCTTTTTACCATTGAAAAAGATAACAAGCGGAAATGTATCCATGATAAAATCAAACGTTATCCCCATAAATGAGATTATTTCCGATGTAGCCAATAAAATTCAAGAGCAAATTGATAGTAGAGGAAGAGAAAATGTCACAATTGCTTTGCGGAAGCTTTACTGGTTTTAAAATGTTAGCAGGAAGAGGACCTCGGTGTTAAGATAACCATATCTTCTATTGGTGATGTGGAAACCGATTTAAGAAGTGAGTTTACTTCACAAGGAATTAACCAAACTTTACATAGAGTGTACCTCCAAGTAAAGTGTGAGGTCAATATTTTAACACCATTTGATAATATTTCTCGCGAAATTACCAATCAGGTTTTATTAATGGAAAATGTAATTGTGGGTAATATTCCTAATACCTATTATAATTTGGAGGGGATAAATGGTACGAGTGATGCGTTAGAAATAGTTGAATAAAAAAATAATATGTGATACAATTTGAAAAAACAAAAAGGAGGAATAAAAATGAGAGCCATCATAACCGTAATTGGAAAAGACCAAGTAGGAATTGTAGCAAAAATTAGTAACATCTGTGCTAAATACAATGCTAACATCTTAGACATCAACCAAACATTATTACAAGAGATATTCACAATGGTAATGTTAATTGATATTGAAAAAATAACAGACGAATTAGGTGTTTTAAAAGACGAACTAACCAAAATGGGAAAAGAAATCGAACTTGAAATTCATGTTATGCATGAAGACATATTCAATTCTATGCACCGTATATAAAAAGGAGGAAGAAATGTTAAACACAGGAGACATATTAGAAACCATAAAAATGATACAAGAAGAGAACCTAGATATTCGAACCATTACCATGGGAATTTCCTTACTAGATTGTATAGACCCAGATATCGACAAAGCATGTGAAAAAGTTTACAACAAAATCACTAAATGTGCTAAAAATCTAGTAAAAGTAGGAGAAGATATTGAAAAAGAATATGGAATACCAATTATCAATAAAAGAATTTCAGTAACGCCAATTTCTATTATCTCAGCAGCTTGTAAAGGTAATCCAGTAAAATTTGCCTTAACATTAGAAAAAGCAGCTATCGACTGTAATGTCAATTTTATAGGAGGTTATTCTGCACTTGTACAAAAAGGATTTAGTAGCGGAGACGAAGAGTTAATTTTATCAATTCCAGAAGCACTTAGTAAAACCGAAAGAGTTTGTGCTTCTGTCAATGTAGGTTCCACAAAAGCAGGAATCAACTTAGATGCTTGCAAATTAATGGGACAAATGATAAGAAAAACAAGTGAACTAACAGCTGATAGAAATTGCTTAGGAAGTGCTAAACTAGTAGTATTTTGTAATGCACCAGACGATAATCCTTTTATGGCAGGAGCCTTTCATGGCGTAGGAGAACCAGAATGTGTTATTAATGTAGGAGTATCTGGACCAGGAGTCGTAAAAGCAGCAATAGCAAGAGCCAAAAATGCTAATATAACAGAAATAGCAGACATTATCAAAAAAACGGCTTTCAAAATTACGCGTATGGGACAATTAGTAGGAACAGAAGCATCTAAACGATTAGGCGTACCATTTGGAATTGTAGATTTATCATTGGCACCAACACCAGCAGTAGGCGATTCGGTAGCCCATATATTAGAAGAAATGGGACTAGAAAAATGTGGAACCCACGGAACAACAGCAACATTAGCATTATTAAATGATGCGGTAAAAAAAGGAGGTGTTATGGCTTCTTCTAAAGTAGGAGGGCTTTCTGGAGCTTTTATTCCTGTTACGGAAGATGCTGGAATGATAGATGCAGCAAGATGCCAAGCACTTTCATTAGAAAAGTTGGAGGCCATGACAGCTGTATGTAGTGTAGGATTAGATATGATTGTTATTCCAGGAGAAACACCAGCAGAAACAATTTCAGCTATTATTGCAGACGAAGCGGCTATTGGTATGGTGAATTCTAAGACGACGGCTGTTCGTGTAATACCAGCAATCGGTAAGAAAGAGGGAGAAGAATTAGATTTTGGAGGACTTTTGGGTCATGGACCAATTATGAAGGTGAATCCTTGTTCTTCTGCTGATTTTATTAATAGGGGTGGCCAAATTCCAGCACCAATGCAAAGTTTGAAGAATTAGAATAAAAACAACTTCGATTAATAGGGGTTTCGAGGTTGTTTTTTTGATATAATAGAACGTTGGATATTTTTCTGAAGCAAGACCAAAAGGATATGGAGAGTCATTTGGATTTTATGCAATTAAGGACAACCAGTTAATTGGTGGAATTATTGCAAACAAGAAAATGCAATGGATAGACGTAGAAATTGTATTAAAAAACTACGGTTTTTGTATAATGTAGTTTATTATATAAAAGTATTGACAAATACAAACAAAAGTTTTATACTGTATATAGTTTAAAACGAGGATGTGAAAATATGGAGAACGAATTACAAATAATAAGTAATGAAGAAATAAAAAACTTGATTTATACAATAAGAGGAAAACAAGTAATGATAGATAGTGATGTTGCAATGTTATATCATTATGAAACTAAAAAAATTAATCAAACAGTTAAAAGAAACATAGAAAGGTTTCCTGAAAAATTTTGTTTTCAATTAAATGAAAATGAGGTGGAAAACTTGAGGTCACAATTTGTGACCTCAAGTTTAGAAAGAGAAAATTATGGAGGCAGAAGATATTTGCCATATGTGTTTACTGAACAAGGAATAGCAATGCTATCAGGTTTGCTTAGAAATGAAATTGCTGTTCAAGTAAGTATAAACATAATGGATGCCTTTGTAGAAATGCGAAAAATCTTATTAGCAAATGGACAAGTATTTGAGAGATTAACAAAAGTAGAATATGAACTTTTAGAGCATAATAAAAGATTTGCTATAGTATTTGATGAACTGCAGAAAAATAAAAAATTAGAATTTAAACAAAAAATATTTTTTCAAGGACAAATATATGATGCTTATAGTTTAATAATAAACATCATAAAAAGTGCTCAAAATAAAATTTTAATAATAGACAATTATATAGACGATAGCATTTTAAAGATGTTAGCTAAGAAAAATAAAGGGACAGAGGTAAGTATTTTAACATCAAACAAAAGTAATATTTCGAAAATAGATATCCAAAAATTTAATCAAGAATACCCCATTTTAAAAGTTGCTAAAACAGAAAAGTTTCATGATAGATTTATTGTAATTGACAATAAAGAACTATATCATTGTGGAGCATCCATAAAAGATTTAGGAAAGAAATGTTTTGGAATTAATAAAATAGAAGATAAAAGTATAATTGATAAAATAGTTAGTGCGTAATATTAGAGAAAGCACAAGACAAAATAACTTTCTTATGATATAATGGAACCATAAAAAGTAATAAATAGGAGAAAAAACGATGGATTTTATACATTTTTTTGGAACAACGGGAAATAAAGAAGTGTTTTTCAATAAAATAAGATTTTCCGGAGGATTATATTTAAGTATAGAAAATACAAATCTAATAATAGATCCAGGGATAAATACATTCTATAAATATATGGATAGTAACTATAAACAGAAGATAGATGGCATTATTTTATCGCATGTTCATATTGACCATTCAAATGACTTAAATATATTTGTTGAGCTAATGACAAATGGAGGCAAGGAAAAGAGGGGAACGCTAATTGTACCAAATCAAGCAATAGAAGATAAAGTATTACAGCCATATTTGAGTGGATTTCCAGAAAAGACTTATACGTTAAAACAAAGTGAAAAATATAAAATTAAAAATATAGAAATAGAAGTAGCAATAGAACATCGTCATGGTGTAGAAAATTATGGATTTATTATAAAAACAAGTAAAAATAATATTGGATTAATAACCGATACAGGATATTTTCCAGAACTTTTAACAGCTTATCAAAAATGTGATATATTAATAATAAATGTTCCATATAATATTAACACTAAGCCAAGTCCAAAGCATTTAGATGTGCTAGCAGTGGAAGAGCTTATAAATGCTATACAGCCTAAAAAAGTAATATTAACACATTTTGGCGAGAATATTTTAGAAAGTAATCCGACTGTAATAGCAAAAGAGTTGAGCAAAAAATATCATACAAATGTAATAGCAGCTAAAGATGATATGATTTTAGAAGTATAAGATTTAAGTTCACAATTTGTAATTTTAAGATTAGAGAAAAAACAATAAAGGAAAGTAATGAGATGGAAAAAGATGGATTGTTAGTAGAACCAGAATTTGATAATTTAAATAAATATTTACAATCAGGAAAAAAAACGGAAATTACTAAAGAAATACAAATAGCATCTAAGCAAATACCAGAAGGTCAAACAGATGGAATGACTGTAAGAAATATTTTAGTATGGATGAATGAAAATACTAAAAGGCTAAAAAATACAAAAGATAATAGAAAATTTAAAAGGACGGCAACAGAAATCTTAAAATCAAGAGAAAGAACGGGATGTTGTGATAGCAGTACTTTATTTACAGTATTAGCAAGAAGTAAACACATACCAACTATGCAAATTGTAACATTAGATAAACAATGGGCAAAGGATATGGAAAAAGGGGAGAGAAGAGGAGTATCAGGACATTATTTTGTAGGATGCTGTCTACAAAATAAACAAGGAGAATATGATTGGATATTAATAGATGCTGATAGAGAAGTTAGAGATATAAGAGAAATAGAATTCGGTAAATTAGATGCAGATAATAGAAATATAAAAAGGAATTTTTATGCTTTTGCTTATGTTGTAGACTATAGTGAAATAACAATAAATGGGGTAAGGATTAATTCAATAGAAGATATGGCAAAAATCCAAATTGAGGCTTACAATAGTTGTAATAAATTAGATTTTGAATGTGAGCCAAATAAGGAGAGATAATAAATGAAATAACAGAAAAACAAATAGAAGTAAAAGACTACCTAACAAAATCAAACTTACCAGCTAGTGATTATGTAATTAATCCATATATAGGGTGTACCAATGCTTGCAAATACTGTTATGCAAGTTTCATGAAAAGATTACACGATGAAGGGATTTACACCATTTTATTTATGTCGTCAATTATGCCATATATTACAGATTTTAAAGAAATCATAAAGGCAAACAAAGTTGGATAGATTTATCAAAGGAACTAGAGGTGTTTTGCCAGAATAACAATATAAAGTATAGTAACTTTTTTTATCATGAAGAATTGGTAAAAGAGAAATATATGTAGAAGGAGACAAAAAATGAAAGTAAAGGATAAAATATGGCAAACAGGTGGAATAAAAAATGAAAAAGGAAGAATGATAAACGAAGATGGTGTTATCAATTTTAAAGTGAAAACATACCAATATACTATTTTAATGGATGGAGCAAGTGGTTTAGGAAAAAATAATCAAATTAGTAAAAACTATACTTCAGCAGAATGGTATGTAAAATTTATGTTACAAAAATTACAAGCTTTGTTTTTGGAAAGTCCAAAAAAATCAATTCCAGAGACGGTAAAGGAAGCAATTGAAGAAGCAACTAAAGAAATTAATAAATTTCAAAATAAAAATAATATCATTTTAGAAGAATATGAAAAGCCATCAGCATCTTTAATTATTTTAAGAGAAGATGGTGTAACAACAGAAATATATTCTTTAGGTGATGCAGAAGTGATAATAGGCTACAAAGAAGGAAAGATACAACAAGTTGAAAATCCAAATCAAAAAGCAGTGCAAACAAATGATAGTAAAGTACTA
>CAMSQT010000044.1 GCA_947062645.1 uncultured Clostridium sp.
TGAGGCATTGTGACTGGAGTTCAGACGTGTGCTCTTCCGATCTATTAAAATACCATCCTCATTTTGATACCTAAATATATTTTTCTTAGCTTCAATATACTCTTGATAGTCTTTATGAATATTTAAATGATTTGGAGTTATATTAGTAATAACAGAAATATCTGGACTTATTTCCATTCCCATCAGTTGAAAACTACTTAACTCTAGCACAACCATGTCTTCTGGTTTCATTTCTGAAAGTTTCGTAAATAATGGTGTTCCAATATTTCCACCTAAAAAAGTACGATAACCGGGCTTTTTCTAAAATTGCATGAATTAAACTAGTTGTCGTTGTTTTTCCATCACTTCCTGTTACACCAATTATTTTACAAGGACACATTTTCATTAACATTTCTATTTCAGTTGTAACAATCGCTCCTCTTTTTCTTTCTTCCTCTAGTTCCTGCTTAGTTGGTAAACAACTTGGAGAACGAAAAATAATAGCAAAATCTTTTAAATTTTCTAAACAATTCTTTCCAAAATATGTTTTAAAATGATAATTTTCTAACTTTTCTACTATATCTTTAGAAATAACATTTTCTTCTCTTTCGTCAAAAACAGTTACCTTAGCATTTTTTTCATACATCCAATCCAATAGCGGTAAATTACTAACACCTAATCCTATAATGGCTACTTTTCGAAATTTTATGTATGTTTCAAATTCTTCCAATTTTTCATTGCGAAAACTCATAAATCTATTTCCTCCCCATTTATTGTATTTCTTTTTCTTGATTTTGTTCATTATATCGCAAATGTAAAAAAAAGACAAATCAAAATTTGCATATTTTTAAAATATTTTGGCAAAAATATTATTGAAACTTGAATGGAGGTGCTTTTCATGTCAAAGAAAAATAAAGAAAACAAAAACCAAAATAACAACAGAAACAATCAAAACAATAACAACAACGAAAAACAAAACAACAATAACTGCAGATAGGGATTAGGGGACGTTCCTTAAATCCCTATTCTAGGGATTAAGGGACACTCCTTAATCTTTCTTATTTTTTAAATTTTTTAATAACAATAATTCCTTAAAATACAAGTTTATCGTTCAAGGAATTTTCACAGAAATTCTAATTTCCTAATATGGCACCCTTCCACATCAAGTGCGGACACTTTCCATATTATGAATTAAGAATTTCTAATTCAATTCCTTTCAATCAAAACTTTTATTTTAAGGAATTATTATTTTAACCAAAATTCGAAAAAAGATTTCAAGGAGTGTCCCGGATTCCCCAAAGTGGGGATTTAAGGAACGTCCCCTGCTCCCCTTTTTCTTATTTTGTTCCAAATATTCTATCTCCGGCATCACCAAGTCCTGGCACAATGTAGCCAACATCATTTAATTTTTCGTCAACAGCTGCTGTATAGATTTGTACATCTGGATGTTCATTTTGTAACTTTTCAATTCCTTCTGGTGCTGACAAAATACATAAAAATTTAATTTTTTTGACACCATCTTCTTTTAGCATGGTTATGGTATCAGTTGCAGAACCACCTGTTGCAAGCATTGGATCTAAGACAATAACTTCACGGTCTTTGATATCTTTTGGCATTTTATAATAGTAACGAACTGGTTTTAAGGTCTCTTCGTCACGATATAAACCAACATGACCAATTTTTGCATTTGGCATTGCTTTTAATAATCCGTCTAGCATTCCGGTTCCTGCCCTTAAAATAGGAACAAAAGCATATTGATTTTCGTTTAAAGATTGTACTTTTGTTTTTCCTATTGGTGTTTCAATTTCTATTTCTTCTAATTCAGCATCTGACATAGCTTCATAACATAAAAAAGTGGCAATTTCTCCAATAATTTCTCTAAATTCTTTGGTTCCTGTTTTTTTGTTTCGAATGATAGATAATTTATGCTTAATTAATGGGTTGTTTAAAATAATTGCATTCATTTTATTACTTCCTTCCTTTATTTGAATTTTTTGTACAGCTATTTCCTCTTTTTCTTCTTTTACAACTTGTGTTAACATTGCTTCTTTGGTGGTTTCTTCTTTTTCAGCTGGCATACATAGGTTTAATAAAATTCCAATGATGGCTGCTAAACTCATACCTGATATAGTAATTGATAAATCACCAGAAACGATGGAGATGGCAGCTCCCCCTAGTCCTAAAACTAACATGGTAGAAGCTACTACTACATTTTTCGATTTTCCAAAATCAACTTGATTTTGAATTAATACTTTTAATCCATTTATCGCAATAAATCCATATAGTAATAGAGAAACACCTCCTAATACTGGATTTGGTATTGTAGAAACAATAGCTGTAAATTTTCCTAAAAATCCTAAACAAATAGCAAAAATAGCAGCTAATCCGATAACCCATACAGATGCTATTTTGGTCATTCCGACAACAGATGTATTTTCTCCATATGTGGTGTTAGCAGGTCCTCCAAAAATTCCTGCAACAAAAGTGGCAATACCATCACCTAATAAGGTTTTATCAAGTCCTGGATTTTTTAATAAGTCTTTTCCAATAATAGTACTTAAAGCTGTATGGTCACCAATATGTTCACACATTGTAACCAAAGCAATTGGTGCAATTGTTAAAAGTGCAGTAAAATTTGGTGTGTAGCTTACAAACGGTATCATAAAGTTTGGTATACTAAAGAAAGATGCTTCTATTACTGGTCCAAAATTAACTAATCCAAAACAAATAGCTGAAATATAGCCAACTAAAATACCAATTAAAAATGGTATAATTTTGATAAATCCTTTTCCTCTAACCATAACAATGGCTGTTGTTAAGAAGGTAATCAAAGCAACTGCTACCCCTTTCCAGTCAACCTCTGCTCCTGTTCCTAAACCTATTTGAGAAATAGCATTTGGTGCTAATCCTAAACCAATAATCATAATCATTGGTCCAATCACAATCGGTGGTAATAATTTGTCCAACCAATTTTTTCCTACCAACTTAATGATAATCGCAAATAAGATATAAATTAATCCTACTGCCATAACACCTGTCATAGCACCTGCTGTTCCTCCTTTTAAAAAGGCCGCTGCTAGTGGTGCAATAAAAGCAAATGAACTTCCTAAATATACTGGTGATTTTCCTTTTGTACATAAAATATAGATTAGTGTTCCAATTCCTGATGTAACTAAGGCTACAGGTATAGTCAACACCTCTTGTCCTGCTGCAGAATTTACTAAGATTGGTACTAAGATGGTTGCTCCAAACATCGCAAATACATGTTGGATTGCTAAGATAATCCATTTGGCTATCTTTGGTTTTTCATCAACGTCTAGTAGTAATTTTTCTTGCTCCATTTTAAAGTTCCCCCTTTTATTTGGTTTTATTAGATGCAAATTATGCTTATGCCCATAAAAAAAGATATTAATTCCAAAACGAAAATTAATATCTTATCAAATGTATTTTATTTCTTTATCTAAATCAAATGCAAAAATAACAGCGAATGCTACTGTTTTGTTTTGGCTATTTACTTTTTGTCTATTTTTTGTTATTTTTGCCATTTTTTTGCACCTCTTATAAAAATATACTACATTTTTATAAAATATGCAAGTGTTTTCATAAAATATTTTCGTTATTTTCCCCATTTAAACCCGGAACCAATGGGGAAATTTTTAAATTTTATATTTTTCTCTTTCCTGATAACTTGTATGTAAAAGTTTTTCTGCACGATAGCTTCCTGGTTTTTCTAAAAATTCTTCGTAAATTTTTTTAATAACAGGATTTTCATGTGATTTTCGAATGGTACTTTTTTCGTCAATGGAATATAGGCTATCTGCTCTTAGTTTTCTTACATCTACTTCTGCACGCGTTTTTGAACTTTTGATTGGTTGCCCACCACCCATAACACAGCCACCAGGACATGCCATAATTTCTACAAATTGATAGTCGGCTTTTCCAGACTTTATTTCTTCTAATATTTCTTGGGCGTTTGCTAATCCACTTGCTGCAACAACTTTTATGTCTTTTCCTGCTATATTTACGCTTGCTTTTTTGATGCCATCTCCACCACGAACTTCTTCAAAATTGATTTTTTCTAAGTCTTTTCCAGTTAAGGTATCTTGTGCAGTACGCAAGGCTGCTTCCATAACTCCTCCTGTAGTTCCAAAAATGGCAGCTGCTCCAGTTGCTTCTCCCATTGGACTATCAAATTGGCTATCTTCTAACTTGGTAAATTCAATATTAGCTTGTTTTATCATTCTGGAAAGTTCACGCGTTGTAATAACATTGTCGACATCATATAGCCCTTCATTTTTCATTTCTGCTCTTTGTCTTTCAAATTTTTTGGCGATACATGGCATCACTGATACTACATACATGTTTTTAGGGTCAATTCCTTCTTTTTTGGCATAATAGGTCTTCAAAAGTGCGCCAAACATTTGGTGTGGTGACTTACAAGTAGATAGATGTGGCAATAGCTCTGGATAATTCATTTCAATGTATCTGACCCATCCGTGGGCTACAAGAGGTAATCATAGGTAAATGCTCGTTATTGGTAAATCTTTCGATAAATTCATTTGCTTCTTCCATAATGGTAAAATCAGCACCAGTATTGGTATCAAATACTTTATCAAATCCTAGTCTTTTTAGTGCTGTTACCATTTTACCTGTTACGTTTTCACCAATTGGCATACTAAATTCTTCTCCTAAGGCAACTCTTACAGCTGGTGCTGTTTGAACAATAACACAGGTATCTGGGTCTTTTAGTTTTACCCATACCTCGTCAATGGTTTCTTTTTCATGTAAAGCACCAGTTGGACAGGCTTCAATACATTGCCCACAAAAAGTACAGTTTACGTCATTTAAACTGTGGTCACCAACCGTGGAAATGCAAGAATCAAATCCTCTGTTAATACAATCAATGGCTCCTATTTTTTGAACCTTTTTACAAGCTGCCACACATCTTCTACATAAAATACATTTATTGAAATCTCTTACTATGGATGGTGATAAGTCGTCTATTTGATGTTCTGCCCTCTGCCCTTCAAATTCGACTTTAGAGATATTGAATTTGGTAGCTAATGCTTGTAACTCACAATTACCAGAACGAGTACAGGTTAAGCAATCTTTGGCATGGTTAGATATAATTAAATCTAATATTACATGTCTTGCTTCCATTACATTTGGAGTATTGGTATGAATGACCATTCCTTCTTCTACTTTTTGGATACAAGATGTCGCAAAGCCTCTTCGACCTTCTACTTCTACAATGCACATACGACAATCTCCTACTTCATTAATGTCTTTTAAGAAGCATAGAGTTGGAATGTCAATTCCAGCTTGCCTTGCTGCTTGTAAAATAGTAGTTCCTTTTTCTACCTTTATTTCTTGGTCATCTATGGTTAGGGTTACTAAATCTTCTTTCATAATTTTCCTCCTTGCGATGCTTTTGCGGGCTTAGGTCAAAAAGCATCACTTATTTTATTTTTAAAACTTAGCCTCCAATAGCTTTAAATGGGCAACTAGCCAAACAAGTACCACACTTAATACACTTATCTTGATTAATCACACGTTTTTCTCTTGCTTCGCCTTCGATGGCAGAAACAGGACAAGATTTTTGGCATAAGCCACATCCCTTACACTTATCTTCCTGAATCGTAATCTTAGACATTGCTTTGCACTCTAAAGCTCTACAATTTTTATCAATCGCATGCTCTTTAAATTCTTCTCTAAAATACTTTAATGTACTAATAACTGGATTTGGTGCGCTTTGCCCTAATCCACAAATACTTGATTTTTGAATATTTTCAGCTAATTTTTCTAATTTATAAATGTCTAATTCTTCTCCTTTTCCCTCACATAACTTTTGTAAAATTTCGTGCATCCTTTTGGTTCCAATACGGCAAGGGGTACACTTTCCACAACTTTCACTTACCGTGAATTCCAAATAAAATTTAGCAAGAGACACCATACACTTCGTATCATCCATTACAATTAGCCCGCCAGATCCCATCATAGACCCAATTTCCTTTAATGACTCATAATCAATTGGAGTATCTAAATGCTCTTTTGGAATACAGCCACCAGAAGGGCCTCCTGTTTGAGCAGCTTTAAAATCTCTACCATTTGGAATACCACCACCTATATCATAAACAATCTCTCTTAAAGTAGTTCCCATTGGTACTTCCACTAATCCTATGTTATTGACATTGCCACCTAAAGCAAATACTTTGGTTCCTTTTGAATGCTCGGTTCCAATTGAAGAATACCACTTGCTTCCTTTCAAAATAATTTGAGCAATATTGGCATAAGTTTCTACATTATTAATTAACGTTGGTTTGCCCCATAGCCCAGAATTGGCAGGATATGGTGGTTTAACGCGTGGTTGCCCACGTTTCCCTTCAATAGATTCTAATAGTGCTGTTTCTTCTCCGCAAACAAAAGCTCCAGCCCCTAATCGAATTTCAATATCAAAATTAAAATTAGTACCAAAAATATTTTCTCCGTAACAAGCCATATTCTCTTGCTTGGGTAATGGCTATTTGTAAACGTTTTACTGCAATTGGATATTCTGCTCTTACATAAATATAACCTTTGTTAGCACCAATACAAAAGGCCGCAATTGCCATTGCTTCTAATACAGAATGAGGGTCTCCTTCTAAAATACTTCTATCCATAAAAGCTCCTGGATCTCCTTCGTCTGCATTACAAACAACATATTTTTGTTTTCCTTCTGCTTGCTTCGTTAATTCCCACTTCTTTCCGGTTGGGAAGCCTGCTCCTCCTCTTCCGACGAATACCAGATTTTATAATTTCTTCAATCACTTGTTCTTGTGACATTTTAGTTAATACTTTTTCTAAAGCCAAATATCCATCAAAAGCTATGTACTCTTCAATATCTTCTGGGTTGATTACCCCACAATTTTTAAGAGCAATTCTTTTTTGCTTTTTGTAGAAATTTAAGTCATCTAGGCTATTTACCTTGCTTCCATCAATATCTTTTGCTAATAACCTTTCTACTTTATTCCCCTCTACAATATGAGTTTGAATAATTTCTTTACAATCCTCTGGCTTTACATTTGCATAAAAAGTATCTTCTGGTCTAATAATGACAATAGGACCTTTAGCACATAATCCGGAAACAACCTGTTTTAATTACCCTAACATTTTCAATTTTTTGCTCTTCTATTAGCTTTTTGAGTGTATTTAATATCTCTGGTGATTTAGAAGAAGTACATCCTGTACCTTGGCAAACTAAAATATGCTTTTCCCTTGTATCTGCTTTTGTATTAATTCTTAAATCTAGTTCTTTTCTTTTTTCTTCTCTTATTTTATGAAGTTCTTCAGTTGTTTTCATTTGGAATTCCTCCCTTTTTTAACGATGTTTTTATTTCATTAATTCGTCTAGCACTTGGTCCAATTTTTGAACAGTAGCTTTACCATAAACTTCTCCATTTACGGTAAAGACAGGTGCTAGTCCACAAGCTCCTACACATCTTGTTTCTTCGATAGAAAATAGTCCGATCTTCAGTCGTTTCTCCTGGACCTATTTTTAGTCTTTCTTGTAATCGATCCATTATTTTTTGTGACCCTTTTACAAAACAAGCTGTTCCTAAGCATACAGATATATTGTATTTACCTTTTGGCTTTAAAGAAAATCTAGAATAAAAGGTTACTACGCCATAAATTTCTGCCATTGGTATAGCTAAAAATTCTGCTAGTTCTTTTTGTGCCTCCATTGGGACATAGCCATAGTGTTCTTGTATTTCGTTTAACATTTGAATTAGGTTATCTTTGATTGGTTTATATTCTAAAAAAAGTTCTTCTATAAATTTGTCTTTACTCTCTCCTCCACAACAACATTTTGTATTTTCGTTTTCTTGCATATTCTCTTTTCCTCCTTCATAATATCTTATTATATTACTTTCTAAATTATATCAAAGTAGTTTTTTTTATACAATGGTTTTTAAAAATTTTATACTTTTTGTCTTTTTTTGTTTTTTTATTGACATTTTTGAAAAAAGGTGTAAAATATAGTTACATAAAAATAAAAGGAGGATTTATTATGGGATACAATAGTTATTCTAGTTATTACAGTAGCTATCCAAGTAGTTATGGTGATGTTTCTGCAGCTGCAGCGACTACTATGGTAGGTGCTTTAATGGTTTATGTTGTAATCATTTTAGCCATTGCAATTCTTCAAATCATAGCTATGTGGAAGTTATTCACAAAAGCAGGAGAAAAAGGATGGAAATCTATCATTCCAATATATAACTCTGTTATCTTATTCAAAATTTCTGAGATCGGAAGAGCACACGTCTGAACTCCAGTCACAATGCCTCATC
>CAMSQT010000045.1 GCA_947062645.1 uncultured Clostridium sp.
ACACTCGATCCAACACTCTTTCCCTACACGACGCTCTTCCGATCTAAACGATTGGAGACAAGAATTTGAAGAATATGCAACAGTATATGATTTAACCACATTTTTAGACAGAAAGCATTGGATTAGTTTTATTAACTATATCATAGAAAAAAATCAAATAGACATGATTTTTAACACCAATAGTACATTTGGTTATAGTGTATTACCATATTTGAAAGTAAAACACCCACACATTCCTATTATGGACTATGTTCATATGGAAGAATGGTATAATCGTAATGGTGGTTTTTCAAGAGACTCTAGCAGAATTGCATCTGTGATTGACAAAACTTATGTGTGTAACAACAACAGTGAAAAAATATTAGTAGACTATTTTAAAAGAAAGCCAGAAGAAGTAGGGACGATTTATATTGGTGTAGATGAGCAAATTTATAATCCAGAATTATTTGACAAAGAAGAAATTTTGAAAGAATTAAAAATTGACACAAAAGGAAAATATGTCATTAGTTATATTTGTCGAATAGCAGAGCAAAAGAGACCATTTTTATTATTAAGAATTATAAAAGAATTAAAAAAACAAAGAGAAGATTGCTTATTTTTGATTGCAGGAGATGGACCTTTACTTGAAAAAATGCAAAAAGAAACAAAAAGATTTAATTTGCAAGATAGTGTAATATTTTTAGGAAAAGTAAAAGAAACAGAGAAAATATATGCGATTAGTGACATGACAATTAATTGTTCTATTAAAGAAGGACTAGCTTTAACTGCTTATGAGTCACTTGCTATGGGAATTCCCGTAGTATCTTGTGATGTTGGAGGACAAAAAGAACTAATTAATGAAGAAGTAGGCGTTATTGTTCCTTGTTTGCAAGAGGAAGAAGATATATTTGATTGCAATTATAAAGACGAAGAAATTATGCCATATGTAGAAGGCATCAATAAAATTTTAAAGAACTTAGAAAAATACAAAGAAAAAGCAAGACCAAGAGTATTAAACGGATTTACCATTGATAATATGGTAGAAAATATGGACAAGATATTAGAAGAAATTACTAAGCATCCTAATAACGAAAAAATTGAAAATGCTAAAAATATGAAAAACAATATAGATCTAACCAAAGAATTTATCACAAGATATTTCATTGCAGCACAACTAGAATATGAATGGCTTGCAAGAAATTTCAATAGGGAAAATGTAGATATTGATTGGAAGTTAGAGAAAAAAGAAAATAAAATGTTGTATTATGAAAATACATTAGAATATAAAATAAAACACCCATTTTATGTGTTACTTACCAAGATGCATGTGTATGAACCGATAAAAAGAATACTAAAAAGAGGAGAATAACAAATGTTTAAAGTCTTTAAAAATTTATACAATTATAGAGAATTATTAAAAACAAATGTAAAAAAAGAAATTAGGGGAAAATACAAAAACTCATTTTTAGGAGTATTATGGTCTTTCTTAAATCCATTACTACAAATTGCAGTATATGCGATTGTATTTCCTTTAATTTTAAGAAATACACAAGAAAACTATGTCATATTTTTATGTTGTGGGCTAATTCCATGGACCTTTTTTTCAACAGCGATTTCTAGGTCTGCTTTTACCATGGTGGAGAATGGAAATATCTTAAAAAAAGTTTATTTCCCAAGAGAAATATTACCTATTTCTGTGGTAACAAGTGAAGCAGTAAATTTCTTGATTTCAACCATTATTATACTTGCTTTTGTATTATTTAGTGGGCTGGGAATTACAAAATATGTGTTATTATACCCAATTGTATTTTTAGCACAATATCTATTATTGCTTGCAATATCTTTTGTTGTATCTAGTATATGTGTTTATATAAGAGACTTACAACATTTTATAGGAATTTTTCTACAATTACTATTTTATGCAACACCAATTGTATATGCAGCAGATACTATACCAGAGGAATTTGCGTGGATTTTACAATTAAATCCAATGACTTATATTATCAACCGGATATCGTGACATTTTTTACAATCAAACTATGCCAGATGTGAGAGGTTTATTGATTTTAATTGGTTCTGTAGTAGTTGCCATTGTAGTAGGATATTTGATATTCAATAAATTGCAAAAAGGCTTTGCAGAAGAACTATAAAAGCAGTATTAAAAGGAGAAAAAATATGAAAGAAAAAATAATACAAACAATTAAAAAGTCTGCTATGTTTTTACTTTTGTTAACCATATCTATTTTAGTGTTAACCGCTTGTCTATTTTTTATAAAAGTTGCTGTTACACCTTATCATTTACCAATTATATATCTATTAGCAATAGTAATTTATTGCTTATTTTACAAAAAACAGGATTGGAAAATAAATATTAGTGGTCTAATATTAGCAACCATCATTTTTGTTACAAGTATAGTCATTTTTTCTAATATATATGATGTTACAAGTGATGGAAATACTTATCACAAATTAGCAATTGGAAGTATGAAAAATGGATGGAATCCAGTATATGAAAGTAGTAAAGACTTTACCATAGAAAAAGGGAATGTATTTAACCCAGATGAAAAGAACATGAATACTGTATGGGCAGACCATTATACCAAAGGGACAGAGATTTTTGCAGCAGTGATTTATGCCTTTACAGGAAATATTGAAAGTGGAAAAATATATACCATTCTTTTCATGTATATAATATTTGGGATTTTATTTAGTTATTTAGTAGAACATAAAAAAATGAATATGATAGCGAGTTTAGCAATTTCCATATTATTAGCAGTAAATCCAATCACCTTAGTGCAAATGGGAAATTATTATATTGATGCTAGCTTAGGACTTATGTTGTATTTAATCTTTTATAGTATGATAGTGCAATGCGACGATACTATACAAATTGATAAAAAAGAGACTTTATTTATTATGGCAAGTGCTATTATATGGGGAATTAATATCAAGCTTACAGGAATTGCTTTTATGGCAATATTTTGTGCGGTAGGATATGTTTATTTACTGTATAAAAAATATAAAGAAAGTAAAGAAGCATTTCTAAAAGAATTAAAGATACAAACTATATTTTATGTAGTAGTTGTAATTATATCAGTCGTTATAGTAGGATATACTTCCTATTTTAAAAATATGCTATTTTTTGGACATCCTTTGTATCCATTGTATGGACAAGGAGCAGTTGAAAATATTGGAACGAAGGAGGCACCAAAATCTTTTGAAGAAAAAAGTAGACTAAGAACATTTTTGATTTCTATATTTTCTAAAGGAGAAAATGTCTCAGCTTCTTATTATAAAGGGGATGATCCAGTATTGCCAAAATTGAAAGTACCATTTACCTTTACGAAAGAAGAAGTGCAAAATTATAATATACCAGATATTAGAATGAGTGGATTTGGACCATTATTTGGAGGAATATTTATTCTAACAGCAATTGGTACATTATACATTATGATAGACTTAATAAGAAAGAAAAAATATAATGTTTTCATTCCATATTTATTACTGTTAAGTACAATGGCATTATTAATCTTAATTTTTGATGGTAATTATTGGGCAAGATATGTAGCTTTTATCTATGCGACACCAATGTTTGTATTATATTATTTATTAAAAAATACAGACAATAAAATTAAAATAATATTAGGAATTGCATTTACTTTGTTAATAGCTTTCAATACGGCTTTAGTAGGGAAAGTGTCAGTCAGTAATATAAAAACAAGTACTAATTATGTAGAAACAAAACTAAAAGAATTTGAAAAATATAGTAAAGAAAACGAAACTGTAGAAATAAGGTTAAATGATATAGTATATCAATCTATATTATATAATTTGGATGATTTAGAAATCGATAATTATAGTGTGAATCAAGAAAAGGAAGTAGAAAGAGAACTTTATTTTTCTAAATATTAGGAGGAAATAAATGAAGAACGAAAAAATAGCTGTTTTAGTACCATGTTATAACGAAGAACTTACCATAGAAAAAGTAATCAAAGATTTTAAAAAAGAGTTGCCAGAAGCAGAAATATATGTATATGACAATAATTCAAAAGATAAAACAGCAGAAATTGCCAAAAAAGCAGGAGCAATTGTAAGAACAGAAAATAGACAAGGAAAAGGAAATGTAGTAAGAACGATGTTTCGAGAAATTGATGCAGATATTTATGTTATGGTAGATGGAGATGATACTTATCCAGCGGAATTTGTGCATGAATTAATCAAGCCAGTAAGAGACGATGAGGCAGATATGGTAATAGGAGATAGGTTATCAAATGGTACCTACCAACAAGAAATCAAGAAAAATTTCCATGAATTCGGAAACAATTTAGTAAGAGGTTCCATTAATTTGCTATTTGACAATAAATTAAAAGACATTATGACAGGGTATAGAGTATTTAATAAAATATTTGTAAAAAATATGCCTGTTATGAGTCCAAAATTTGAATTAGAAACAGAAATGACATTATTTGCTTTGGACAAAAAATTTAGAATTAAAGAAATACCAATTGTTTTTAGAGAAAGACCAGAAGGCAGTGAATCTAAAATTAACACTGTTTCAGATGGAATAAAGGTAATAAAAACTATTATAAAAATGTTCAAAGACCACAAACCATTAAGATTTTTTACCATTATTGCTATGATATTGTTTGTAATAGGAATAATAATAGGAACACCAGTATTAATAGAATTTTTCAACGCACATTATATCACCAAAGTACCATCTGCTATTTTGGCAACAGGAATTATTACATTAGCGGTAATAGCAGAACAATGTGGCGTTATCTTACATACCATTGTAAAACAGCATAGAGAAAATTACGAATTAAATTTACTAAGATATCAACAAAACGAAAGCAATAAAGGAGATAAGGAATAGTGGAAATAAAAAAATTAATAAAAGAAAAAAATAAAACTATTTTATTTGTGGTATTAGTTCTTATTTTACTTACACTTGATATTATTTTTTACAGCCAATTTATTTATAATGAAAAAAGTTATTATACAGAAGACTACTTAGCATATAACAATAAATATGCAATAGATGGAAATATAAAAATTGAGCAAACCTTTCGTGCTAACAGAAATAATTTAGAAGCAGTAGCAATTGGTTTTGATAAAGAATTTAGAACCTATAACGAAGAACCAATTCAAATTCAAATTGTAGAAACCAAAACAGATACGATAATTGCAGAATATGATAGCATATACCAATCGCCAGTGCAAAAATATAAAAAATACAAATTCGAATTTGAAAAACAAAAAGAATCATTGGAAAAAGAGTATAAGATAGTAGTAACTTATGCAAATGGAACCAAAGAAAACGCTTTACTCTTTAACACAGAAAAAGAGTTTAATCAAGGAAAATTAACGATAAATGGGGAAGAACAACAAGCCAACATTAGCTTTGAATTATATTATCATAGTAATTATGCTAGTACGATATGGTTAACTTTAATGATAGGAATTAATATTTTAGCAATAATAGGAATTTGGCTATTAACTTACCGAAAATTAACACTAGAAAGAGTATTTGTTTTAATTACTCTTACGATTGGACTAGTTTACGTTTTTGTCATACCAATTTACCGCGGACATGATGAACAAGCACATTTTTTTAGAGCTTATGAAA
This sequence comes from uncultured Clostridium sp., assembly GCA_947062645.1. GTDB lineage: Bacteria > Bacillota > Clostridia > TANB77 > CAG-508 > CAG-269. Next base: position 5,609 of record CAMSQT010000045.1, read on the forward strand.
TATCAAAAGGAATATTTAATACCAAAATAGAAAATGGAGTATCAATTACTAAAATACCAAAAGCATTTGAAGATATTACATTGGAGAGGGGAGAATATTGTAATCAAGCAAATTATAAGGAAGTAATTGATTTCTTAAAAGTGCAAACAAAAGAAGGAGAAACGATAACAGAAGGTGCATGTTACATGGCAGTATATTCACCAATTCCATACATACCACAAGCTATAACTATAGCTATATGTGATTTATTAACAGATAATGTTGCCGTTATGTTTTATATGACAAGATTAGTTAATTTAATGGTAGCGATAATAATTTTATATGTAGCTATGAAAATTATTCCATTTGGTAAGAAAATTATTTTCTTAATAGCCATTATTCCAACAACTATGACACAAATAGCAACAGCATCGCCAGATGCTACTACTATTACATCTTGTATTTTATTTGTTAGCTATATTTTAAAGTTACTTTATGAAAAAAGAGATATGACCAAAAAAGAAATTGCTAGAGTAACATTTTTAGGTAGTATTGTTGCTTTGTGTAAAATTGTATATATACCATTTATATTACTTGTTTTACTAATACCAAAACAAAGATATAAAAATAACAAAAATTATTGGACAAGTATAGCACTAATGACAATTTTACCAATTATCATTAACCTAATTTGGCTATCCATTGCAGGAAGCCATTTGGAATTAATTGATGCGAATAAATCGGCCGCACAAACAACTAACATACTGACCAATATTCCAGAGTATATAAGAGTAGTTTTATATACTATAAAATATTCATTTGGAACTTTGTTAACAGCCTTATTTGGTGGAGTGTTATTACATGGTGATTTAGTTGACAATGGAATGCTAGTTGTATTACCAATAGTATTGCTATTTGTCTTTGAGATTTTACTAGATGATGAGTTAAAAGAGAAATTAAAACTAAATACAAAAGTTTTATTAAGTATTAGTATTTTTATGATTATGTGTTTAATTGTAACTAGTTTATATGTACAATGGTCACCATTAAAATGGTTCTACGTCAATGGAATTCAAGGAAGGTATTTTATTCCATTGTTATTACCAGCAACTATTTTATTAGGACAAAATCAATGGGTAAAAAAAGTTGGAAAAGTAAATTTACAAGCAATGTTTGGTTATACATCTATTATAGTAAATTTTATGGCGCTAGCACAAATTGTTTTAACGTATTTATAAAAAAGAAAGGCAAAAAAATGAAAAAAATCAGTATAATTATTCCTTCATATAATGAAGAAGAATCTTTACCAATTTTATACGAAAGAATGAAAAAATTAATGGAAGATATGAAGAATTACGAGTTCGAAATTCTTTTTGTTAACGACGGAAGCAAAGACAAGACAATAGAAATTATTAAAAACTTAAGACAAGAGGATAATAGAATATGCTATGTAGACTTTTCAAGGAATTTTGGAAAAGAAATAGCTATGATAGCAGGATTAGATTATGCAACAGGTGATTGTGCAATCTTTATAGATGCAGACTTACAAGACCCACCAGAGTTAATACCAGAATTAGTCAAATATTGGGAAGAAGGCTATGACGATGTCTATGCCAAAAGAAGGTCAAGAAAAGGAGAAACATGGCTAAAAAAATTCACTTCTAGTATGTATTATAAAGTATTACAGCATTTAACAAAAGTAGAAATTCAAAGAGATACAGGAGATTTTAGACTATTAGATAAAAGATGTGTAAATGCCTTGAAGAAATTAAGAGAATCGCAAAGAAATACAAAAAGTATGTTTAGTTGGATTGGGTATAAGAAAAAAGAAGTTTTATATGATAGAGACCCAAGGGTAGCAGGTTCTACAAAATGGAATTATATGAAATTAATCGACTTAGCAATGGATGGAATTACATCACTTACCACCTCACCTTTAAGATTATCAACCTTTATTGCTATTCCAACTTTTATGGTATTGTTTGTTTATTTTGTATATGTGGTAGCAAAAAGTATATTAGTACACGAAGCCATACAAGCTTATCAAGCAATTATTTTACTTATCCTATTTTTCTCAGGAATTCAAATATTATTGTTTGGTATTATAGGAGAATACCTTGGAAGAATATTTAATGAGACGAAAAATAGACCGTTATATTTAGTGAATGAATATAATGGCGAAAAAGAAATAAATGAACCAAAATAGGGAGGAATTAAAAATGAACAATATTAAAATATTTGCATGTCCAACAGCAGAAGAATTTACAAAAGAAATATGTGACTACTTAGGAGTAGAAATGGGGAAAATAAATCACCAAAAATTTTCCAACGACAACAACTTTGTACAAATCTTAGAAACCGTAAGACAAAAAGACGTTTATGTAGTACAAACTTGTGAGCCACCAGTAAACGAAAGAATTATGGAACTATTAATTACAATTGATGCTATAAAAAGAGCATCTGCTAAAAACATCAATGTCATCTTACCATATTTTCCTTACTCAAGATCAGACAAAAAAGAGATCGGAAGAGCACACGTCTGAACTCCAGTCACAATGCCTCAT
>CAMSQT010000046.1 GCA_947062645.1 uncultured Clostridium sp.
AAATAATTTTTTCCACTTTTGGTATTGTGGTACGTTCATTAAATCCCCTTTTGGGTTTTTTATGGAACGTCCCCCAATCCCTGTTTAAATCTCCCATAATTTAAAGTCTAAAGCATCTGCACTTACTAGTTTAAAATCGATTCCATAGATTTCTCCTTCTACCGCTTCTTTGATGGAACTACTATGTAAATGCCCATAATAACATCGTTTTACATTATAAGTTTTCATGATTTTTATAAATTCACTCATTTCATTATGGATAAGATTGCTACTAATAACTGGTGGATAATGAAGAAATACAACTATTTCTTTTTCTTGTTTTGGGTTTAGTTCTTGTGCTTTTTGTAAAGATAATTCTAATCTTGCTACCTCTCTTTTTAGTAATTTTTGGTCTTGGGCTTCTTCACTTTGCCCCCAACCTCTTGTTCCTGCTATAATAACATTTTCGAATTCGTGGGCATTGTTATAGATAAAATCAATGTTTTGGAAATTATTTTCTTTTAAAAAATTTCGCATACTAGTTACGGTTGTCCACCAATAATCATGGTTTCCTTTTAGGATTAATTTTTTTCCTGGTAAGTTGTTTAAATATAAAAAGTCTTTATAGGTGTCTTTTAAATAGGTAGACCACGAAAAATCACCTGGCATTACTACTAGGTCTTGACTTTTTACTTTTTCGTTCCAAGCTTTTTTGATTTTTTCTTCATGTCCTTCCCAATTTTCTCCAAATATGCTCATTGGCTTGTCTTCTTGAAAAGATAAATGAAGGTCTCCTATTGTGTATATTGACATCTATTTTCTCCTTGTTTTTTGTTTACTATTTGATTACAATTTTAAATTCGGCACCGCATTTAAGGTTAGATTATCTTTCTTTCCAGCTATATAATTATAATATCCTGCTGATGCTATCATGGCGGCATTATCGGTACATAATTTTAAATCTGGCATATATACTCTAATTTCTTGTTTTTCCAGTTCTAAAAACTCTTTTCTAATGTAAGAGTTGCAAGATACACCACCGGCTAAGGCTACGGTTTTTATTTTGGTTCTTTGGATTGCTTTTTCTACATTTTCCATTAAAGTTTGTGTTACTGTTTTTTGAAAACTACTGCAAAGATTAGCTTTATTGATATTCGGATTTTTATGATGGAGATTGATAACCGCTGTTTTAATCCCACTAAAGCTAAAATCTAAGGTGTCGTCATGGAATTGTGTTTTTGGTAATTCGATAGTAGGTTCTCCGTTCTTTTGCTAATTTGTCTACTTTTGGTCCTCCAGGATACCCTAACCCCACTACTCTTGCGACTTTGTCAAAGGCTTCTCCGAATGGCATCATCTCTTGTTTTTCCGGAGTACTTCAAATTCGGTATAATTTTTAACATGAATAATTTGTGTATTTCCTCCTGACATCATGATGCATAAAAATGGTGGCTCTAATTCTTGATAGGTAAGGTAGTTTGCAGCAATGTGTCCTTGAATGTGATTTACTCCTACTAGCGGTTTTTCTTTTGCATAAGCTATTGCTTTTGCATAGGAAAGCCCTACTAATAAGGCTCCTACTAATCCGTGGACCATAGGTTGGTGTAATGGCATCGATTTTTTCTATCCTTACTTTTGCTTCTTCTAAGGCTTTTTTGGTAACTCTTGAGATGGCTTCTATATGATTTCTGGATGCGATTTCTGGTACGACTCCTCCATATTTTTCGTGGATTGGTATTTGGGTGTCTATGATATTGGAAAGAACCTCTCTTCCATTTTTTACAATGGCTACAGAGGTTTCGTCACAGCTTGATTCAATTCCCATAGTTAGTATGTCTTTTTTCATGTTCTTTTTTCGTTCCTTTCTAAAGTCCAAAAATCATTCCTGTAAGTGTCATAATTCCTGTTGAAATCCATTTAATTGCTGGAGATATCATAATACTTGTTATACCAGTAATCCATATTACGACAAAAAGGATGTAGAAGATTTGCTCATTGTTTCTAAACCATTGTTTTGCATTGTATGGTAAAAATGGCATAATTACTTTTGATCCGTCTAATGGTGGTAAAGGAATTAAGTTAAAAACGCCTAGTCCAATGTTGATAGCAATTGCTACTCCTAGCATTTGTATTATGATATTTCCAACAGTTGAATCGATAAATGTCCCAGAAAATTTGATAATCGCACCATAAATGATTGCTAACACAATTGCCAATATAAAATTCATTACTGGTCCTGCAACAGATACAATGGCTTCTCCTTTTTCCATTGACATTTTTCTAGTGTATTGAGTTGGATTGACATGTACTGGTTTTCCCCATCCAAAACCTGCAAATAATAGCATTAATGTTCCTATTGGGTCTAAATGGTCAAGTGGATTTAAGCTTAGTCTTCCTTCGTTTTTGGCGGTATTGTCTCCTAATTTGTAAGCAGCAAATCCATGGGCAAATTCATGGAAGGTAATTGCTACTAATACACCTGGTATACTAACTAGTAAACCGAAATAATTCGCCCGGATTATTAACATATCCGCGAAATTGTAGTTAATACCATAATAGCTATTATGACATATACTATTCTTTTATCAAATGAAAAATTAAACATTTTTATCTCCTTTTTATCCCTCTTTTATATTTTATAAGTCTTCTATTTTGAATGATAAAATTGTCCTAAAAATTGTTAAACTTTAGCCAAGTGGCTTCATGGTTGGGAATAACAATACATCACGAATGGATGCACTATTGGTTAGTAACATAACTAATCTATCAATTCCAATTCCTAATCCGCCTGTTGGAGGCATTCCAATTTCTAAAGCTTGAATAAAGTCTTCGTCCATCATGCCCGCTTCTTCGTCTCCTGCTTCTCTTGCTTCTACTTGTTTTTTAAATCTTTCATATTGGTCAATTGGATCATTTAGTTCCGAAAAGGCATTTCCATATTCACGTCCACCAATAAATACCTCAAACCTTTCGGTTAACCTTGGGTCTTCTTTCTTTTTCTTAGCTAGTGGTGATATTTCAATTGGATAATCGTAAATAAAGGTTGGTTGTACTAAGGTTTTTTCTACATATTCGTCAAAGAATAAGCTTATCACATCGCCTCTCGTTTCTTTGGTTTTGTCTGGTATTTCAATGCCTTTTTCTTTGGCTAATTTTACCGCTTCGGCATCTGTATTGATTTCATTAAAGTCCACTCCACAGGCTTCTTTGATTGAGTCAATCATACTGATTCTTTTCCAGCCAGGGGTTAAGTCTATTTCTTGGTCTTGATAAGTTACTTTTGTGGTTCCTAATACTTTCATGGCACATTTTGAAAACAACTCTTCTACCATGTCCATCATATCGTGATAATCACTATATGCCTCGTATAGTTCGATAGTAGTAAATTCTGGATTGTGACGAATGTCCATTCCTTCGTTTCTAAAGATTCTTCCCATTTCATATACTTTGTCATAGCCACCTACAATTAATCTTTTTAGGTTTAATTCGGTTGCAATTCTTAGGTACATGTCAATGTTTAAGGTATTATGATGGGTAATAAATGGTTTTGCTGTTGCTCCTCCTGATATAGTGTTTAGCATTGGTGTGTCTACTTCTAGGTAACCTTTTTCATCTAAAATTCTTCTAATTTCTGTTATGATTTTACTTCTCATTTCAAAGGTTTTCTTTACTTCTGGATTCATGATTAGGTCTACATATCTTTGACGATAACGTAAGTCTATGTCTTTTAGTCCATGGAATTTTTCTGGCAATGGTCTTAATGATTTAGATAGCAAGGTTACTTCTTTGGCATGGATTGAAATTTCTTCTGTTCTGGTTTTAAATACAAATCCAGTAATTCCAATAAAGTCTCCAATATCCCATGTTTTAAAGGCTTTGTAACTTTCTTCTCCTAAATCGTTGATGCTTACATAGCTTTGGATTTTTTCATTACTGTCTTGAATGGTACAAAAGGATGCTTTTCCCATAATTCTTTTGGCAATAATTCTTCCTGCTACCGTTACATCTTTTTGTTCGAATTTTTCATAGTTTTCCTTAATTTCTCCTGCGATATTGGTTCGGTTGAATTTTGTTATTTGATAAGGGTCTTTTCCTTGTTCTTGTAATTCGGTTAATTTATCTCTTCTTATTTTCATCAAGTGATTGATGTCTAATTCTTCTACTTCATTGTTTTGGTTATTGTTTTCTTGCATTTTTTATCTCTCCTCTTTTTCTTTTTGATAGCACGCTTGAAATACGCTTAAAACTTGCTATTTGTTTTTTATATTATATAGTAAATTTTGGTAAAAGTAAAGTTTTGCAAATAAAAAACACTATTATTTTCTCATTTTTAATAATAGTGTTTTTATTGGTAATAGTTTATGCTTCTAATAAGTGTAATTTTTGATGTTTTTTGTCTGATTTTTTTAGGTATTTGATAAATTTTTCGTTGATTTCATTTTGTCTTTCTAATATGGCTACTATGTTGCCCTTTATGTCCTTTTGTTCCCCCTTTAATCCTCCAAAGTTTTCTTGCATAATCATAATAGTTGCTTGTGCGATTTGAATGTCCTTTTTGATTTCTTCAATGTCTTTTTGTATTATTTTTATTTCTGCTTTGATGTTTTGGATGTCTTCTTGCATTGTTTTCATTTCTGCTTTTATGTTCTTAATGTCTTCTTGCATTGCTTTCATTTCTGCTTTGATGTTTTGGATGTCTTCTTGCATTACTTTCATTTCTGCTTTGATGTTTTTAATATCTTCTTGCATTATTCTTTGATTTTCTTTTAAGTCTGCTACATCTACTTTTAGTTCTGTTACATCTTTTTGAATTTGCATCAATATTTCTAATATTTTTTCTTCCATGTGTTTTCACCTCCTTGCTTTTTATATTTGCCCCTTAAGTTTTTTATATTTTATATTCCTTTATTAAAAATGTCAATTTTTATTTTGAGGTAAAAACTATTTCTTTTCTTTTACTTTTTCACTTTTTCTTCCATTTTTGTACTTTTTAATTAATATTTATCTAAAGCTATCACATATATTATTATTTTTATGTATTTTCTTTTATTTTAAATCTATTTTTATCTAATTCATAATTTATTTTAACTTCTATATTAGACAACACTTTATTATATATCCTGAAAGTATAATAATCTATCATTGTTTTATAGTACCCTCCTCCATCTGCTCCTATTCCAAAAATATCGCCTTCAAGATATGGCAAATCTGCTAATTGAAGTTCCCTCAATTTTGTTCCATTTTTGTAGATTTCTACTGACTTCCCATCTATGGCTATGGTATTAGAGACTACTTCATTATTATTGCCTCTAATATCAAATATTGCTACACTTTTTGATTGTGCATAATATAAGGTTCTACTATCAACAGAATTAGATTCAAGTCCAAAATAATTTCCTTTCAATCCCCATAAATATTCCCATGATTTATTTCTTTTTTTATTTGCAACATATTCTATTGTAAAAGCCTCTTGATTCTTGATTATGTTTTTTAATGTTACCCAATCATCTTCACCATCGAAAACAAGTCTATTTTCTTTCCAACCGCTTGTTTCTGTATTATTAAATCCATTTAATGTAGCATGATTTTCCTTTCCACTTAAATCTTTCCATATTGTTGTTGTCATACTATGTTTATTATCGCCTTCTCCTGTATTGTTAATTGCATCATAATGAAGTATTAATCTGTCTTTTACATATTGGCTCGCCAATACGATTTCTTTTTTTAATGATTCTATTTTTTCATTTATTACTTTTATTTGATATATACCAGTTTCATTTACAACAAAACTCATGTCTTCTGTCGTATTCCAATACTCTTTTCCTTCTAACTGATAAGTAACTTGCCACTTATCAATATAACCACTATATTGAATGTTCGAAACTGTAACTTTCCATTTATCTACACCAATCATTTCAGTTTTTACATCAAATGTTGGTAATTCTACATTTGGTTCTTGATAATCAACATTGTATAATCCATTTGGTAGTTGTTCTAAAGTATAATATATTTTCCCTTCATATTCTAAACCTTCATAACTTACAATACTTCTTTTTTTAAGATTTACAAAAAATGATTGTTCTACCCCTTCTATTTTTAACTCATTTTTAATCACATCTTGACTCCAATAGAGATATCCTTCCGCATTTACAATTCCAGATGTCTCCTCTGTAAATACCTTTCGTGCTTGCTCTTGAACTTGAGGATCTGCTTCTTCTATTGCTATACCATAGATAGCTTCTTTATCTTTTTCATATAGAGCATTTACATGGGTTTGCATAATTTTTAGTTCTGCTGTAAATGCTGTATATTTAGATGATTTTATCACATTAATTCCACTATATGTTGCAATTGATACCAAGATAGCTAATACAATTACTGTAATTACTAATGATATTAGTGTAATTCCCTTGTTTTTTCTCATGTTTCTTCCTCCATTATCTTTTACTTCTAATGGACATTTTATCAATTTGTCGAGAATTATGTCTATATGTTTGTATTATGTTTTCTTGAAAATATAAATAAATAAAAAAACCTAATTATCAAGCATTTTGCTCAATAATTAGGTTTTTTCTACAAATAAAGTACAAGCCTAAAGCCAGAATTATGATGGCATAACGTTGTATTAAAGTTATGACGACTAAGCGTACAGCCTGGAGTATAATTATAGTCACCTCCTCTAGGAGCGCACGGAACACCTTCCCTTGCTGATGTTTCTGTTGTCCATTCTAATTGACCACTTGCCATATCCCATACATTACAAATTTTATCTTGCTGGTTTATGTCGGTTAGATTATTTGTTCCTCTTTCTGCAATAGTTGTATTCAAGCTATTTTGCCATGCATATGGTTTTGTTTTATCTGTTACTCTATTATCAAATTCTTGTAAAAATACAATAGCCGTATCCCATGCATAACTATTCATTAAATCACTGGTAGATGTTTTTCCCTCATACATAGCTCTAGCTAATTTTGCTGCTTGAGGCTGTGTTATATAATTATATACAAAATCATTTGGTTTTATTGTTACTGGTTTTAAACCACTATCTTCCGTTTGGCTAGTTCTTTTTTCTGCTACTCTTGCTTCATATCTTCCTATATAATAGCCTCCATTATTGTTTGTACTTGATTTAAAAGTATTAATGTTCTTAGCTGTTGTATTTCCTGCAGTAGATATTTCTAATTCTTGAAAAGCATTTTCTATTACATTATTTCCTTGTGCTATTGGGGTTCCATTACTATCAAATGTATATCTGTTTAAATTTATTGTTGTACTTTCTGTTTTTCCAACATTTTTATAAACTGTTCCTACTGGTATCCAAACAAACTGGCTTCCTTTTGTTATTGTTGTTCCTGCATTTACATCTTCTATTACAATTCCACCTGTTACATTATCACTCGAATCTTCTACAATTTTAAATCCTTCTGGGACTATCACTTTATTTCCAAAATTGTCTTTTAACGTTGTTTTTTCTTCAAAAATTATCCTTCGAGTTTTTGCTTCTTCTACTGAACTTACTATTTGAACTATTTTTTCTTCTGATTGAATCTTTTCATTTACTAATTTAATACTATATTCTCCACTCTCACTTATAATAAAACTCATGTCTTCTGTTGTATTCCAATAACTTTTTCCTTCTAACTGATAAGAAACTTGCCACTTATCAATATAGCCATTATATTGAATATTTGAAACTGTAATTCTCCATTTATCCTCGCCTATTTTTTCTGTCCTTACATCAAATGTTGGCGACCCTACATTTGACTCTTCATAATTAATATTATATAACCCATTTGGTAATTGTTCTAAAGTGTAATAAGTTTCCCCTTCATATTCTAAGCCTTCATAGCTTACAATACTTCTTTTTTCAAGATTTACAAAAAATGCTTGTTCTACTCCCTCAATTTTCAAAGTATCTTTAATATATTCTACACTCCAATAGCGATATCCTTCCGCATTTGTAATTCCAGATGCCTCTTCTGTAAATACTATATCAGCTTGCTCTTTAGCTTGAGGATTTTTTTCTATTTCACTTCCATATTCAAAATCCGTTTTTTCTTTATTCTCTTCATAAATGGCATTTACATGAGTCTGCATGATTTTTAGTTCTGCTGTAAATGCTGTATATTTAGATGATTTTATCACATTAATTC
>CAMSQT010000047.1 GCA_947062645.1 uncultured Clostridium sp.
TGAGGCATTGTGACTGGAGTTCAGACGTGTGCTCTTCCGATCTAGACAACATTATATACCGATTACAAGATTTGCGATAGAAAAACAAGGAGGAAAACCAAATGACCATAACAAACATCATATTAATACTAGTAGTTTTGGCAATTGCAGGCTATGCTGTTTTTTATAGTATTAAGAAAAAACAAACAGCAGAAGTAGAAGTTGCAGTTGATGTAGACGATAAAACCTATACAATAGAAAAAATGATAGAGTTTATCAAAAAAAGACTAGATGAAATCACAAAAGTCAACCTTTATGACATAGGATTATCGGAAGAAGAACTAAAAAGAAGAAAAAACAAAAAATACGAGCTAAAAAAAGCTTTAAAAGGATGTACCTATGGTGATGTTAATGATAAAAAATATGTAAAAGAATTGATTTTTGATTTATTAGAAAAAGAATATGGCGTAACAGAAAGTAATATATCAAAAGCAATTCCATTTGATATTCCTTCTCTTTTAACAGCACAAGACAAGTTTGATATTTTAATTTACAGTTATAAAAAAGAATTTGGTTATGAAGCCTTAACCGAATTAATCAAAAAATATAATTTAGCAACTTTAAAATATGTAGAAGGAGAAACCAAACCTTCTTATGTAATAACAAGCCAAGAAATAGAAGATATTTACGAAAAAGAAAATATAGTACTAACCTTTGCTGATAAATTAGCAGTAGTAGTACAAAGAATTTACCAACATTATAAAGGATATAGTTCTATTGACGAAGTAAGAGACATGAACATCGATGGAATCTCTGGTGGTGTATCAGGACTTCCAGAAAGTTTCTTAAGCCAAGTAGCACAAGCAGATGGAGATTACCTAGAACAAGTAACTGAACACAAAGTGCCAAGAGCTTGTGATAGTATTTGGATATTCTTCCAAGGTAAATCTATTCGTTTAGAATTCTTATCTTTTGGAACCGAAGCAGAACTAAAAAGAGTCTGCCAAAATATTTATAAATATAACAACCCAGGACAATTATCAGACACCAATGGTTATAAAATTAATGAAATGAAAGATGGATCTCGTGTTGTTGTTGTAAGACCAAGTTTCTCTGAAACATGGGCATTCTTCGTAAGAAAATTTGACGTAAAACGTTCCACTTTAGAACAATGGTTCAAAGGAGAACCAGGAAGTAGCGATTCTATCGAATTACTAAAATATTTAGTAAAAGGAGCTAGAATTATCTCCATTACAGGTGAGCAAGGTTGTGGTAAAACAACAATGCTTATGGGAATGATAGAAAACATCTATGAAACCATGAATATCCGTGTGCAAGAAACTGCATTCGAACTTCACTTAAGAAAAATTTATCCAACCAGAAATATCCTAACCTTTCGAGAAACCGAAACCATATCAGGACAAGAAGGTTTGGACGTACAAAAGAAAACTGACGGTTCGGTAAACATTATCCGGAGAAGTTGCAACAGACCCCGTAGCATCTTGGATGATACAAGCTGCCCAAGTTGCTTCTAAATTTACATTATTTACACACCACGCAAAAACTTTTCCAAACTTAGTAACAGCACTTCGTAACTCTATGCTTCGTGCAGGTGTATTTAAAAACGAAAAAACAGCAGAAGAACAAGTTGTACAAGTACTAAACTTTGACATTCACTTAACCAAAGACTTTAAAGGGAAAAGATATGTAGAAAGAATTACCGAATGTATTCCAGTAGAAGAAAAAAATGAATACACCTTTGACCATAGAAAAGAAAAGACACTAGAAGGAAAATTTGATAAATTTTTTGACAATGCAACACGTTACTTCGAAAAAGTAACAGACAGACAGCTATATATTTATCGTAATATCTTAGAATATGTAGATGGAGAATATATTATCACAAACCCAATATCACCAAACAATTTAAGAGACATGAGAATGAATATGGACGAAATCGACTTAGAAAAATTTGACGAATTTGTGGAAAGACATTGGAGTGATACCACCAAAAAGGTAGCAACAGTAACAGCAGGAGAAGAAACTAAAAAACGTGGTAGAAAAACCAAAAAAGAAGATTAAAAATAAGTAGGTCTAAAATACAAAAAAGAAAGAGGTGAATAACAAGTGAATAACAACATGATATTTTATTTAATGGGTGGTTCAGCAGGATTATTTGTGATCATAGTATTTGCTTATTACCTATTATCGAAAAAAATGCAAAAAAGCGAATACAAAAGAATTCAAGCCCTGCAACAAGGAACAAAGCGAAACAACTTTTCAACCGAAATACTATTCCAAAAATTATACTTATTTTACATCAAAATCCCATTCATAAAAAGATATGCCTTAAAAATTAGAAGAAGGCTAGAAATTATTAACATTGATGACGAATATAATACCAGAAAAGGAACGGCCAGAATACTATCTAAAGCACTTGTTATTATTGTACCAATTATCATAGTTACCATTGTAATAACAAAATCCAACTTTTTATTAATGTGTATTTTATTAATCTTTGAAATCTTTATGGTAGATACCTTAATTGATGGATCAGTTGATAAAATGGACAACAAAATATTAAAAGAGCAAATAGACTTCTTTGCCGAAATTAGACATGCTTACCATGAATTTAACATGGTAGAAGAAGCAATATACCAAGTATCACAAGATGACGAAAAAAGCGTATCTAGCCAAGGCGAAAAAATATATGAAATATTAATTTCCAATGACCCAGAAATGGAATTAGAAAAATATTATGACATCGCACCAAATAGTTTCTTAAAAGAATTTGCGGGAGTTTCTTACTTGACCAAAGAATTTGGTGATAGAAAAGTAAATGGAGCCTCTTTGTACTTAAAAAATGTAAACAACATAACCCAAGAAATGCAACTAGAAATCTTAAAAAGAGATAAATTAAACTATGTATTCCAAAGCTTATCTGTTATCTCTATTGCGCCAGTCTTATTACTAGAACCATTAAAAAATTGGGCAATCAGTAACTTCTCTTTTACCGCAAGTTGGTACCAAGGAAAACCAGGAATGATTGTACAAATTTTAATTTTAATTATCACCTTTGCTTCTTACATATTAGTTAGAAAATTAAAAGACAATGGTTCTACGGGAATTGACACCAAAAACACAGAAAATCCATGGCAAGAAAGATTATATAAGAAAAAGCCAATTAAAAAAGTAGTAGATTTATTTATTCCAAAACAAGGAACCAAAGAATATAGAAAAGTGCAACAATACTTAAAAGATGCGGCCTCTCATTTAAAAATGGAATGGCTGTACATGAACAGAATTACCATGGCAATTGTAACTTGCATTGCATCCATCATTATCTTTTCACAATTGCATGTAATTGCTATCAATTACATCTATACAGAACCAACCACAGAATATGATATCATTGGAGGCTTATCAGCAAAAGACGAACGAAAAGCAATGGAGTTAACCGAGCAAGACAACAAAATATTAGACCAATTTAGAGGAGAGCCAAAAACAACAACAGCCCAGATTAAAATGGCAGTTGAGCGTTTAAAATATTACGAAGAAGCAGAAGATGCTGAAATTGATAAAGCAGTAAAAAGAATTGAAGAAAAATTAAAAATTATCAATAGTGAATATATGCAATGGTTTGAATTATTACTAGCATTTGTATTTGCAGTAGTAGCTTATATGGCACCAATTTGGCTATTAATCTTCCAAGTAAAAATGAGACAACTAGAAATGGAAGACGAAATCATGCAATTCCAAACCATTATCTTAATGCTTATGAGGATTGAAAGAGTAAATGTTGAAATTATATTAGAATGGTTAGAAAGATATTCAAACATCTTTAGAGGACCAATCACAAGATGTGTTAACAACTACGAAGCAGGAGCTTGGGAAGCATTGGAAGCAATGAAAGAAGAAGTAAGTTATATGCAATTTATTCGAATCATTGAAAGTTTACAAGCAGCCGTTGAAAAAATTCCAATTACCGATGCCTTTGACGAACTAGACTCAGAAAGAGATTACTACCAAGAAAAACGTAAAGAATCCAATGAAAGATTGATTAAAAGAAAAGGCATGATTGGAAAAGCCATCCGGATTTGCTCCTATGGTATGTATGTTTGTTGGCTATTTGATTATTCCATTAGTATTTATTGGATTAACAAGTATGTCAACATCATTCCAATCTATGACAGCAACGACCAAATAAATAAGGAGGAAAACTTCTATGGAAAATGCATCAAGAGCTTTAATTATGGCAGGAAGTGTTTTGATTGCTTTACTAGTAATTGGCGCTTTGTTACTTATGTTTAACAATTTGTCTAGTTATCAAAAGGTAGGCGAGCAAGATACAAGGGAAGCCCAAGTAATTGAGTTTAATAATCAGTTTGAAACTTATAATCGAAAAAATGTAAGAGGAAGTGACTTATATTCTTTACTAAATCGTGTGGTTGATTATAATAGAAGACAGTCTGTGGCAGGAACTGGTAATACTGACCAAGGACAGTATGTGGCTTATACGAATATGACGATTAAGGTAAACTTAGGTGATAATTTAAAAGTGTATACACCAGATGATACAATAAGGCTACTTAATAAGGCTAAGAATCCAATAGAACAAAGTGCTATTAAAAATGATTTTGAAAGCTCTATTTCCCAAACTGTTGAGAATTTGGAAGAAATATATGGAGCAGAGTCTTTAACAAAATTAGCAGCAGGTTTATCAAAAATTTTTATAGATTTCGATGCCTCTAATATCACAGACAAGCAAAAAGAGGTAGCAAAAGAGGCATTCAATCAAGCTTCTAAAAAAGTACCTGTGACTAATTGGAAAGAACTAAGAGAAGGTGGAGAAATTCGAACTGACGTGTACACTTACTATGAATATGTACAATTTAAGCGTGCAAGATTTGATTGTAAAAAAGTAGAATATGATAACAAAACGGGAAGAATTACAAAATTGGAATTTGAGTTTACTGGAAAATTTGAATAAAGAAACAGGAGTAAAGATATGGAGAATGCATCAAAAGCATTGCTAATGGCAGCAGGGGTATTAATAGGACTTTTAGTCATATCGTTAGCAGTATATTTATTTGTAAGTTTTGGCACTACTTCAGCTGATGTGCATAAACAAATGGAACAACAACAAATTGAACAATTTAATAGCCAATTTACTTCTTATGATGGAAAAGAAGATATTACCATTTATGATGTTGTAACCGTTGCTAATCTTGCAACTGAAAACAATCGATATTATGAACATAATAAAAAAACAATTCCCCAAGATCCACAAACAGCAACAGATACTTATATTTCAGTAGTACTAAATAATCCTACAAATACAATTGAATATGGATTTAATAGCTTGACTAGTGATAGTACAAATAGTTATAACCAATTAATAAAAGACGGGTTAAATTCTATGGTGAATGTGCAAGATAAGGATGAGAATGGACAGCCAATAGGAAAACCATATAAAGTATTATCAAAATATAAGTGTCAAGTAGAGATTAGTCAAAAAACAGGAAGAGTTTGTTTAGTAAAATTTATAAAAAGTAATTGAAATTTTTTAAATAAAAATATATAATATAAAAGGATAAAAAATGAAAAAATTAGCAATATTTTTCTTACTATTAGTTATTATCGTAGTAGGAATGTCGTATCTGTATATTAATTATAAACTAAATTATCATCAAGCCAAAAGAGAAAATCAACAATTTGAAAGCTACAAGAACCAAGAAATATATGGAGCAGAACTAACTACCATAATCAATAAAGCAGTTGATAACAATGAAAGCAACAACGTACCAAAAGATAATAAAGGAAAATATAGTAACAATGAAAATAATTCCATACAAATAGAAATAAAAATGTTAGACAATGACAAAACCTATTCAATGGAAACCTTATATAGTGGTGGAATGGACAAGTTTGTACAGTATTATAAGCAAATAAAATTCAAATGTACCAAGCTAGATTATCATGTAACCACCAACAAAGTAAAATATCTGCTATTTGAACAAATAACACAGTAGTAAAAAATTAAAGTTATTAATTTTAGCTAACCTATAAAAGAAAAGTTAGCAACTAATATAAAAACAAAAGTAAAAAATAAGGAGGAAACAATTATGGAGAACGCATCAAAAGCTTTAATTATTGCAGGAGCTATTCTTTTATCAATTCTAATTATATCATTAGGAATATTTATTTTTAACCAAGCATCAGAAGTTACTAAAAGTAGTAATTTATCAGAGGTTGAAGTTTTGAATTTTAATGAAAAATTCACTAGTTTTGAAGGAAATAATGTAAGAGGAAGTGAAGTAAATTCATTATTAAATAGAATTGTACAAAACAATGTAGCAAATCAAGAAGATAAAAGTAAACAAGTAAAACTTACACAAACTGGTGATGGATGGCAAAGTGGAACTACATCAGCTTCTCAAGCTCCAACAAATATGCCTAAAAAAGCGCAAACAGGTAAAACTTATGACGTTTCTTATACAATTGATCCACATACAGGTTTAGTAGACTTAATTACAATAAAATCTAATTAAAAATAGCTAAAAAGAGGAGGTGATAGAATGGAAAATGCAACCGAAGCCCTAAAAATGGCAGCAGCCGTATTAATATTTGTTTTAGCAATATCCATTACTATCACAGCTTTTGGACAAGCAAGAATATCTGCAAAAACAATACTAGACTATAAGGATAGAGAGTATGATTATACTTATGTTGATTATGATGTCAACCAAACCAAAAGAATTGTAGGAGCAGAAACTATCATACCATCTATCTATAAAGCCTATAAAGAAAACTATAAAATTGTATTTGTGGACAAGAATGGAAACGGAATGGAATTATATAAAAAAGCAAATGCCTTAGGAACAGAAACAATTGAAATTTGTTCGATTGACTTACAAAAAGATGTATTAGGTAGTGACCAAGAAAAAGAGAATTTTATAAAAGCATTATTATATGGGAGTAAAAATAGTGATATTATAAGTGATTTTGAAAAAAAAGGAATAATCTTGCCAGGAACAAATTTTTATGATACAATAAAAGGGAAGACTTTTATAGAAAGCTTAGGTGTATATTATCAAGAAGAATTAGAAGGGCAAACTGACTCACCAGATGCTAATTTAACGAAAAAAAGGGTAATAACATACAAAGAGCAATAGCAATTTTAGTCAAAATCAAGCCATATTTAAGATATGGGCAAGGAGGAAAAAAATGAGTGATACATTAATGACAATAATCGTAATAGGATTAGTAGCAATTTTAATGTTCGTATTTCCACTAATGACAATGGCCGATCGATCTGATGATGTTTCTCAATTAACAGTACAAACAGCAACAACAGAATTTGTAGATGATATTAGAACAACCGGAAAATTAACAATGGACAAATATAGTAAATATGTAGAAACTATTTCTGCAACAGGAAATAGTTTCGTAGTAGACTTAGAATTACAAACATTAGACGAAAATCAAGGTAAAAAAACAACACAAGCAGAAATGACAAAAATTGGAGAAAATGTTTACTATTCTTTATACACATCACAAATTATGGATGCAATAAGTAATGGAAAAATTCTACTTTTAAAAGAAGGAGATAGAATTTTAGCTAGAGCAAGAAATAATAATACTACTGTGTCACAACAATTCAATAATTTACTATATAAAGTAACAGGAAATGGTTCATATACCATAGCAGATCGGAAGAGCGTCGTGTAGGGAAAGAG
>CAMSQT010000048.1 GCA_947062645.1 uncultured Clostridium sp.
AAACATTATACTATATTTTCTCACTTTGTACATAAATTTTTAAGCGATTGCCATAGTTAATTTGCAATTTTATGTAAAATATTATATAATTAATATGGATTCAATTATATATTAGTTTGATAGAATTTTATCAAATTAATAAACAAAAAATATTTTATAGGAGGTCTTAATAATGAATGCAAAAGAAACATACGAAATAACACGGAGATGTGGAATTTTAGCTCAATATGATGAGGCACAAAAGAGCATACAAGAGTCAAGAGAATGGAACCATTTTGACTGTCATCCTACACACGACCCATTATTCTATGAAGTAGCTTTGAAACTGGCTGAAGAAGGTTATGATGTAAAAATAGTCTTAAGAGAAGATATCACAATGTCTTATACATCAGTATCATGGATGAACGGATGGAAAAATGAAAATGTAGGAACTCTCCAAATTATTAATGAAGCTTACGGAAATTATCAACAAATTGCTAACGCATTAGGATATGGCGAGTTAGTAGCAGGTAAAATTTATGTAATTATTGAAGGAGAGTTATCACCTCAAGATAACGAAATTCAAAAAGAAGAGCAAACAGTTAAGGCAAACAATACAGATGAGGCAGTCGAAGATGGTTACACATTTGAAATTCCAGAGAAAGAACCTGAGGAAAAAATGTTTTATGATGTACCAGAACCTCCCAAAAGCTTGTGGAAAAAGATATTAACTTTTTTCAAAGCTTAGACAACAATGTAAGTAGGATAAAGCAATCCATTTGTAAATGGATTGCTTTATCCTTTGCAGTTTTAATTGATACATTTTAATAAGTAAACTCTTATTCTTTTATCTACATTTTAGCATTGTAGCACGCTAACACTACCAAATAAGTTTTTCTTATTTGTGCAAGTTCAGTTTGCTTATATTTTGACCGTGTCTCTTGTTTATTGGAACTTGCTAGGTTGAAACTATGTTTGAGCAAGTCTTGCTTGCAAAAATTTAGGCGAAACCGTTACAGTGTGGAAATATTATTTTTTATTTACATTTGCAAATTTAATTCAAATCTTTCTATAAATCCTATCCATTCTGCTTTTCTATGACATCTCTCATAATAAATGTATATAATTCTTCTCATTTTCTAGAAAATGTTTCAATTCGTTTTCATCTTTAAAAATCTTATCAAATATAAGATACAAAGAATCTGTTACATCATATTCTCCAATAGCATAACATTTTTTCCCTAATCCATACGCAATTCCAGCTTCAATATGTGCAGATTTTCCTGCTGGAAGTACTAATAAAAAATTGTCTGAACTTTTTTCTCCTTCTAAATCATGTTCAAATATTGTTCTTACACTAGGACTTTCTAGTGCTAGTGATTCAAAAGTATCGGCAAGATGCTTATCATTAACATCTAATCCTGCTTCCTTGTGTGAATCTTCATTTTTTAAGAAACAATAATGTGAGATATTTAATTCTTCAAATATGTTACATATTTTTAAAATATTTTCTTTATTCCTTGCTCTTCCTGCAATAAAAAATTCATACTTATTTTCCATAAGATACCTACCTTTCAATTTACTGATTTCTTATTTTTTTGTTAATTATCTAAAGACTCCATTAATAAAAAATCTTTTAGTTTAATGTGTTTTACTGTACTTGTAGAATAGTCTATATCATCGTTTGTAATAAGAATTTTTTGAGATAAATTATCTATATTAGCAAATGCAGAAAATTCACGATTATATGTTTTCTCTTCTGCTACACTATAAGCAACTTGTATAAAGTATCTTTTATTATTCTTTTGAGCTAGAAAGTCTATCTCTTTTCCATTATTATTAAATACATTTATATTGTATCCCATATACACAAATTCATTATTCCATAAGTTATAAACGGACTTGCATATATTGTTATATATATTAAACTTATCCAAGGTTGATAGTCAATATAAAACTCTTTAAATGTTAAAGACCAAGGATGTTTTATTAAAACCCAACCAATTACATCAAACACTACGGTTATTGTTCCCCATATTATTGATGTTGCTATAACATTTGATAAAGTTATTGTTTCTAATCCATTAAAATAAAAGTACGCAAATATAGGAAATATAATGATATTATACAAAGGATGCCAAGGTTTTGTTTTTTCATATCCTTCTCCCATTCCTGGACTATCTTTCATAGATTTCATGTGCAATACTGTAATATTAAAAATCGTATGTAATACTCCTATACTTGTAACTATAAAATATGCTATCCAATACCATAGCATTGAAAATCCAAAATTCTCCATTTCTATTTCTCCAATCTTGTGTATTTAATATAAGTTTTGTTTAATTATTTAATTTCAAATTCATTTGAATATATATCAATATAACTATTATCATAAATTGGTTTTACGATTCTGTATGTTCCACTAGATAATTTTCCATAATACTTTTCTATGTCTAATTTTTGAATTAATTGCTTATCTTCATTTAACACATACGCTATATCAATCCATGATAAATTATCAGCTATATACTCTAAATCTTTCCATTTTTCATTCACTTTTTCTTGAACTCTAAACTCTACCCCCCAACTATACTGATTTTCATTGTTATCTGTAATAGTTATTGAAACGCTTTCTGGCTTTATTGTATTATTTTCAACTTTTATTATAACATTGCTTGGCGTTCGATTAGATTTTGTATCATTTTGTTTATAATGTACAGTATCAACAGGATTAGAATTAAAATCTTCTTTGTTTATAACTCTTTTTTCAATTACTTTATATGTAATTATTACACCAATAACTATAATCAATACTATAATTAAAACTCCCATAATTATTTTTTTGTTAGTATTTATTTTTACCATCAATTCAACCTCTCGTTTTATAATCTTATTATAGTGATAATTTGCTTTCTATTTTCGTCCTTCCCATTCTTCTAAAAACTGATTCACAAATCCCTTCATAAACGCTGTCCTTGCTATTGCTTGTTCTTTGGCTGTTTTTGTATTCATATTATTAGCAAGTCGAAATAATTTTTCATAGAAGTGATGGATAGTTGATGGAGAATGTCCTCTGGTTTCAAAATAATTTTCACTACTATTAAGTGGTATTTCTTCATTATACATTAAAATATTATAAGCCCCTCCATAAGAAAAAGTTCTACCAATTCCTATTGCCCCTATTGCATCTAAATTGTCTGCATCTTGTAAAATTAAAGCATTTATGTCCTTAACATTATTTCCATTCCAATTATAATTTTCATGGTGTTCTATACAATAACATATTTTATTAATAATATCTTCTGATAAATCTGTATTACTTAATATCTGTCTTACTTTTGGTAATGAATCTTTTGGTGAAACAAATTTACCAGTTTCATTTTGCATCATTCTATGGATATCATGTAAAAATGCTGAAATACCAACTATTAATTTATCTCCTTTTTCTTTGTCACATAGATTAACTGCTATATTCATAGTTCGTGTTAAATGGCTAATATCATGACCACTTGAATCGTTTTTAAATAGTTCTATAATAGATGGTTTTATTATTTCTATATATTTTTCTAACATGTATTACTCCTTCACTTAACTTTTTATGTATCATCATTATACTTCCTTTTTAAATAAAAAACAAGAAAATTTGTGATTTTTCACTAACTACCTCAATTATAAATAATAGTTAGTTTTTAATTAACAAAACCAATTCCAATGGCAAGCAAATCGTATCCCTTACATTTGATCCAACAAACACCTTAAACTCCCCTTCCTCTGGCTTGTACTCTAACTTTTCATTCCAAAATGCAAGCATATCAACCGTAATTTCAAAAGAAACTTCCCTTTCCTCCCAAGGCTCAAGATACACTTTTTTAAATGCTTTCAATTCTTTAACCGGTCTAACACTATTTGCTACTAAATCTTGGATATAAAGTTGCACCACTTCTTTTCCTGCTACCTCGCTATTATTTTTTACTTGAACTGTAACAGTAACTGGGGATTTTGGTGTTATTTTATTACTGCTTAATTTTAAATTTGTATATTCAAAATTAGAGTAAGATAATCCATAGCCAAAAGGATAATAACTCTCCGTTGGAATGTCTTGATAGCGAGATACATAACGAAGATTTTCTATATGTGGTCTTCCTGTGTTATAGTGATTGTAATAAATTGGGCATTGTCCTGTTGCTTGTGGGAAACTCATGGTTAATTTTCCGGGATGGATTGACTTTTCCTAAAATGACGTCTGCTATTGCATTTGCTCCCTCTGTTCCTGGGAACCAAACTTCTAACAAAGCATCACTTTTTTTAGCTACTTCTTTTAATACTAATGGTCTTCCATTAAATAAGATGGTTATTATTTTCTTATTTAATTTGGCAAGTTCGTTTAATAGATTTTGTTGGATATAAGAAATTTCAATATTGGCTCTTGAGCAAGCTTCCCCACTTTGCCTATAATGCTCTCCTATGGCTAAAACAATAATGTCTGCTGTTTTAGCTACTTTAATTGCTTCTTGTAGTAATTGCTTTTCTTTTTCTTCCTCATTTTCAATGTGTATTAGGTTCCCACCATCTGCTGCTAAGATTTCGTTAATTTCTTTTTCTCTTAATATTTCGCTTCCTTTGGCATATCGTATGTTTTCCTTCCCTAATCTTGCTTCTAATACTTCTTTTATGGTTGGGATTTTAGCTTTGTTGGAAAACATTGACCATGACCCGAAGAATTGCAATATTGTCTGCATATGGCCCAATTAATGCAATTTTACTGTTTTTGGCTAATGGCAATACATGCCCTTCGTTTTTTAATAAAACAAAGGTATCAGTTGCTGTTTTTCTTGCTACTTCTAAATTTTCTTTACTTTTTAAGATAGTCTCTTCTCGTTTTTTATCAGTATTTCCATAAGGGTTTTCGAATAAGCCTAATTTATTTTTTAAGGTTAAGACTCTTAATACAGATTGGTCTACCTTTTCTTCTGGAACTCTTCCTTCTTCCACTAGTTCTTTTAAATGGTTAGCATATACATTAGACATCATATCAATGTCTACCCCTGCCATAATTGCTTTATAGGCTGCTTCTTTTTTGTCTTTGGCAACACCATGATAAATGGTTTCTTCAATTGCAGAATAGTCTGAAATAACAATTCCCTTAAAGCCTAATTCTTTTCTTAATAAGTCTTGTAATAGCCATTGATTAACCGTTGCTGGTACACCATTTATCGTGTTAAAAGAGGTCATTATCATTTCTGCTCCTTGCCTAATAGCTGCTTGATAGGCAGGTAAGTAATATTGTCTAAATTCTCTTTGGCTCATATCTACGGTATTATAATCTCTTCCTCCTTCCACAGCACCATAGGCTGCAAAGTGTTTCACACAAGCTGCTGCATTTCCTAATTTCGAAATATCTTCTCCTTGATAAGCCTCTACCATGGTTTTAGCAAACACTTCTCCTAAATGAGGATCCTCTCCTCCCACTGATTCCATGACTCTTCCCCATCTTGAGTCTCTTACCAAGTCAACCATTGGTGAAAAATTCACATTAGCTCCTGCGGCTCCCGCTTCTTTTATTGATATTTTAGTAGCATCATAGATTACTTTTTCGTCCCAAGAACAGCCTTGTGCTAAGGGAATTGGAAAGACAGTTCGATAGCCATTAATGACATCTGCCATAAATAAAAGTGGTATTTTTAATCTACTTTTTGATAAATATTCGTCTTGTACTTTTCTAATTTTTTCGCTTCCTACTACATTTAAGATAGATCCTACATTGTATAACTTTTCATTTGATAGGTTTAAATTTTTTAATGGTCCTGTTACAGCATCTACCTCTTCCATCAAAAATACTTCTCCGTGCTACTTGCACTAATTGTCCTATCTTTTCTTCTAACGTCATTTGCTTTAATAATTCGAATAACTTTTCTTGTTTCATACTTTTTCTAGCTCCTTCTTTTTAGGTAAGATGTCTAATTTTTCTAAGCCTTTTTGTATGTATTCATTTTTCATAAAGTATCTCCAAATTAATCCTGATAAATAATTTTCAATCATTAGCATTGAAATTCCTTTATCAATTCCAATACATTCTTTAGCATACCATGGTTTTCCATAATCTAAATTATACGCATCTTTGAAACCATATTTGCCCCATAATTTAGGAAAATGATTATAGTAATATTCTAAAGCCTGTAGGGAAAGTTCTGGCGTAAATACGATAGAACCCGCTGCTCCACTTGGTGATATGGTTCCATCATTTCCTTTTAATTGGCTTTTAGCTGGCTTAGCTCCAAATTCCCCTGAATATCCTTTTGGACCAACACACGCTGTTAATCCCCAAGAATTTTCACCATATGTCTTACTTGTCCCCACCGGTTCCGGGTTTGTTTGGGGCATTTTGGACTGAGCTATACAGTATTTTCGGTTGGCAAGTGTTGCTTTGATAGAGTTTTCAAACCAGTCTATGCCGTCTTTATCTTTTCGGTTTCTAAAGTCAATCCATGTATGGGAATATTGATAGGTAAATAAGGCTCCACAATAGGTATAAACAATATCTTTTATTTCTTGATAGTCTCCTATTGGCTTTTGAAAGTCCTGATAAATGCTTGGGTCTACTGAATGGGTTGGTGATGCTACACTTAATACATATAGCATTAATTGCTCTGCATACATGTCCCAATGCCCAGAAAAACCTTCTTCTGGTGAGTATCCCATATAAAACTGGTTGACGTTTTTATCTCGATACCATTCCCAATCTATGTTTTTGTATAACTTTTCTGCTTTTTCTTTTACTTGTCCTTTAAAATATTCTCCTGCTAAAATGGCTCCACAAATGAAAATCCCTGTGTCTATGATGGAAACTTCACAGTTCCACTCTCTTTTTGCGGTTTCCATATTAATGAAATGATAAAAAAATCCATGGGTTTCTTCCATATGATTTATAAATGTATCTAGTGTTTTGTTCGCTCTATAATAGCCATCTGTAAATTTTAGCCATTTTCTTTCTACGCCAATGACTAATCCTGCTAGCCCATAGCCTACTGATGCAATGCTAGCAATTTGGGGTGATAACTCACTTTTATCTCTAATTAGCCCATATCCTTTGCTTTTAGGATTTAGGTTGGCCTCTTTTAAAAAGAATTTGAAATCTCCTTTTAATTCTTTTTTTAGTAGTCTTTCCCCTTTTGTTTTTATTATCCTCATATCCTCACCTCTAGTTTTATTATACGGTCTAGTTCTATGAAAAGCAATGGAGGTTTTTGGCAAAAATGTATTAAAAAACAAGCCTTTGATTTTCTATTAATTTAGGTTAATAGAAAATTTTTAGCTTGTTTTTTATTTTCTTTGCCATTCCATAATATATTCTTTTTCTCCGAGTTTGCTCATCTATTTTAATTTCCTTGTTTTTGAATCCCATTGCTACATAAAAAAGCGTAGCATTTACATTTTTTTCATATACTTTTAGTGTTAGTTTATGATATCGTTCTTTGCAGTAGTTTAATAATCGCCTGCCAATTCCTTCTCTTAAACAATCATGTTTTACGAATAAGGCTCCTATGTATTCTTGATTCATAATGCTGATAAAGCCTTTTATTTCGTCTTCTTCTACATAAACGTAGGTATCTGCTTTAGGTAGGTAGTCGTTTTTTTATTTTTTAAATTTTTGTAAACAATAGTATTTTTAAATAAAATAGTGTGGTTTTTATTTAAATTTTTTGAAAATTGTAAAAAAA
>CAMSQT010000049.1 GCA_947062645.1 uncultured Clostridium sp.
ATCCAACACTCTTTCCCTACACGACGCTCTTCCGATCTATGTATTAGGCGTCTCTGGAGGACTAGGAGAAAAAACAGGAGCAAACTTAAACAGAGGAACCCAAAGCTTAAGACAGCCAGGATCTTCTATTAAGCCAATAGCAGACATATCACCAGCATTAGAAGAAAAGGTAATTACAGCAGCAACTGTATATGATGATGTACTAACAGATTTTAATGGATACCAACCTAAAAACGATGGTCATGTTTATAAAGGATTAATCAATATAAGAGATGCCATTGCTTATTCACAAAACGTACCAGAAGTAAAACTTATGAAAGAATTATCACCAACCAAATCTATTGATTACTTAAGAAACTTTGGTGTTAGTAGCGTTTACAAAGCAAGTGAAGTAGAAAGCACAAAAGAGCATGACGAGCATCTATCCTTAGCAATTGGAGGATTAACCCAAGGAATTAGCCCATTAGAGATGGCAGCAGCCTATAGTGCCATTGCTAATAATGGAGAATACATCGAACCAACCTTTTACACAAAAGTAGTTGATTCAAATGGAAATACTGTATTAGAACCAAAACAAGAAAGAAAAAGAGTTATTAGTGAACAAAATGCTTATATTGTAAAAAACATTTTACAAGAGCCAGTAAAAAAAGGAACAGCAACCTATTGTGCTATTTCAGGAATGGATGTAGCAGCAAAAACAGGAACAACCGATGGAAGCAAAGATAGATGGCTTTGTGGATTCACCCCATATTATGCAGCAGCATGCTGGTTTGGATATGACAGCCCAGAAGAAGTAACAGGATTTGGAACCAATCCAGCAGGACAAATTTGGGATGAAGTTATGACCGCAATCCATAAAGGGCTACAAAGTGCAACCTTTACACGTCCTAGTGGAATTGTAGAGCAAACCGTATGTAGAAACACAGGTTGTATTGCAGGAACAGGATGTACCGATACTTACAAAGAAATCTTTACAGCAGACAATTTGCCAGAAAAATGTGAAGGTCATGGATTACAAACCATTTGTGGGGAAACAGGAATGCTTGCAACCGAATTTTGCGCACAATATGTAGAAACTAAACAAGGTAGTTTTGGAGGAATGGTACCAAAAGAAAAATTACAACTATGGAAACCAGTAAATGGAGGTACAAGTAACAATAAAGGTAAAATAGAAGAAACCTGTAATGTACACACCAAGCCAAAAGAAGAAGAAAAGCCAAAACCACCAGTCAATAACACCCCAGCCAATAATACAACCAATACCAACACAAGTGATAATGTAACAGGAGGAGGCAGTACAAAACCAGGAACAGATAATAATACAAGTGGAGATGGAACCAATCCACCAACACCACCAGATCAAAATGGTACACCAAATGAAAATATAACACCATAAACAAGAGGGTTGTATAATAAATATAGAAGAGATGTGGAGACTTTCTTATTTTAAATCTCCACATCTCAATTTAAAATAAGAAAGAAGGAAACAAATTGGACATTTATTTTTATAACACATTAACCAAGGAAAAAGAAATATTTAAGCCAATAAATGAAAAGCAAGTAAGAATCTATTCTTGTGGACCAACTGTGTACAAAGATGCCACCATTGGAAACATGAGAACCAATTTATTTCAAGATGTGTTAAGAAGAGTGTTAAAATATAATGGCTATACAATAAAACATGCTATGAACATAACCGATGTAGGGCATTTAGTAAGTGATGGTGATGCTGGAGAAGACAAAATGCTAAAATCAGCAAGAGAAGAAAAGAAAACACCAATGGAAATTGCGAACCATTATACCAAGCTTTTTTTCGAAGACTTAGCAGCCTTAAACGTTGAAACACCAGAAATTGTATGCAAAGCAACTGAACATATAGAAGAAATGTTAGAATATGTTAAACAATTAATAGAAAATGGTTATGCGTATGAAACTTCTACAGCCATTTACTTTGATATCTCTAAATTAGACCAATATCCAATTCTTTCAAACCTTAATTTAGAAGAACAAAAAGCAGGGGCAAGAGTAGAAGTAGACCAAGAAAAAAGAAATCCCTATGATTTTGCCTTATGGATAAAAGCACCTGAAAACCATTTAATGAAATGGGATAGTCCATGGGGACCAAGTTATCCCCGGATGGCATATTGAATGTTCTGCCATGGGACAAAAATATTTAGGAGAACAATTTGACATCCATACAGGAGGAATTGACTTAATTCCTACCCATCATGAAAACGAAATTGCCCAAAGCAAAGGAAAATGTGGAAAAATACCAGCAAACTTCTGGATGCATGGTGAATACTTACTAATTGATGGTGGGAAAATGTCAAAAAGCTTAGGAAATGTTTACTTATTAAAAGATTTAGAGAAAAAAGGATATGACCCATTAGTATATCGTTTGTTTAGTTATTCTAGCCATTACAAAAATAAACTAAACTTTACATGGGAAGCAATGGAAGCTAGTAAAAAATCATTAGAAAGACTAAAAAATGGTTACCAAGCACACTTAGCAGGAAAAGATGAGGTAGATACCAATAAAATAACAGAAATAGAAGAAAAATTTCACCAAGCCATTAACGATGACCTAAATATGCCACTTGCAATGGGTGTTGTTTGGGAAGTAGTAAAGCAAGAAAAGAAATCGCCTAAATGGGCAGACTTACTTGCTAAATTTGATACGGTTTTAGCTTTAAAAATAGAGCAACCAATGGAAGAA
The DNA here is from genome assembly GCA_947062645.1 of uncultured Clostridium sp. GTDB lineage: Bacteria > Bacillota > Clostridia > TANB77 > CAG-508 > CAG-269. Next base: position 2,717 of record CAMSQT010000049.1, read on the forward strand.
TTTCAACAAGAAATACCACAGGAAATTTTAGAACTAATAGAACAAAGAAAACAAGCAAGAGAAAATAAAGACTGGGTAAAATCAGACCAGTTAAGGGATTTGATTCAAGAAAAAGGCTACCAAATAAAAGATACAAAAGATGGTGTAGAAGTAAAGAAAGTATAGAAAATAAATATAATCTCTTTAGAAAAAAGTGAATAAAAATACAAATAAATGAAACAATAACATTATCCGTAAAAAAATTACGGATAATGTTGACTTATTTTTTAAGGAGATGTATAATATGTCTAGAGGTGGAGATATGTTAACAAAGTTTTCAGTAACCAATTATAGAAACTTTAAAGAAACATTAACAATTGACTTTGAAGATAAACATGATTATAAATTTAATTCGGTAGCTACCAAAAATGGAATAATAAGCAAAAGTTTAGTATTTGGGAAAAATGGGTGTGGAAAAAGTAGTTTAGGTTTTGCACTATTTGATATCATAATAACAATAACTGATTTATATGCTACAAAGGAACTATATAATAGCAATAATTTTTTAAATGCTGACAGCAATTCGAAATATGCTGAATTTAATTATGAATTTAAGTTCAAAGATGATATTATTCAATACAATTATAAAAAAGAGGAACCTAAAGTATTAATATATGAGGAATTAATTGTTAATAACAAAAAGATATATGATTTTAATTTTAAAACAAGAAAAGGAAACTTCAAAAATTTAGAGATAATAGGTGCCGAAACATTGAATCTTGATGTGAACAACATTAATATTGCAATTCTAAAATTTATTGCCAATAATACCATTCAAAAAGAAAGCTCTACTATAAAAAAGTTATTAGACTTTGTTTCACATATGTTATGGTTTAGATGTTTAGAAAGTAATTCTTTTATTGGGTTAACAAGTGAAAATGTAGAATTAAATGATTGGATTGTAAAGAATAACTTAGTAAATGAATTTGAAAGCTTTTTACATGATATGGCAGGATTAAATATAAAAATAGGAAAAGTGCAAATTGGGAAAAGCAATATTTTATTAGAAAACCATAAAAATAAGCAACTATTTTTTAATGAAATAGCTTCTTCAGGGACAAAATCTTTGCAACTACTATTTTTCTGGAGTAAGAAATTTGAAGAAGTTTCATTTTTATTCATTGATGAATTTGATGCTTTTTATCATTTCGAATTGGCAAGAAATATCATAGAATTCATTTTACAATATGAAAATATGCAAGTAATGTTAACATCACATAATACTTATCTTGCAAGTAATGAATTATTACGACCAGATTGTTATTTTATTTTAAAAGATGGGGAATTAAAAACATTTGTAGATAGAACTGACAGAGAACTAAGAGAAGGACATAATATAGAAAAAATGTTAAGAGAAGGAGAATTTGATGGATAATATATTGTTCATTACAGAAGGATTAACAGATGAACCAGCATTTTTAGAGAAAATGTTTTGTATTTTTTATCCTAATAAATCTTATAATATATATTCTTATACTACATCAATTCATACTTTGGTAGATAAGTTGTTTATAGAAGGGGAACTAGACAAAAATTTAGATATTAGACTAACCCTAAAAGAAAAGGAAACAAACAAAGAAAAAAGAAAAATTTTAAGCCAAAAATATAAAGATATTTTTCTAGTATTTGACTTAGACCCACATAATAATAAAGTCAAATTTCAAGAAATTAGGGAAATGCTTAATTATTTTAATGATTCAAGCAATACTGGAAAATTATATATAAATTATCCAATGATGCAATCTTATAAGCACTTAAAACAAATGCCAGATAAAGAATTTAAAAGTAAAAAAATAGAAATCAGCACATTAAAAAATTATAAAAGAATTGTAGGAAAACAAAGCAAATATACGGATATAACTAAATATACCTATCCTATCTTTATGAGCATTATAGCACATCACATTCAAAAAGCAAATTATATTATAAATGGAAGATATAGTTTACCAAAAGTAGAAGAATTTATACAATGGAATAACACGCAAATTTATGATAAACAAATGTTAGTACTAAAAAAGGAAAGACAAGTGTATGTATTAAATACTTTTTTATTTAATATCATAGAATACAAACCAAAAGAGTTATTAAATCAACTTGTAAATAAAAAGGAAATATTTTTAATATAAAATAAGAAAGGTGGAATAAAAAATGGCAATATTATTACCAGGAGGAGCAGGCTATATAGGAAGTCACACAGCAATCGAATTATTAAAGGAAGGAAAAGAGATTGTAATTATAGACAACTTTTCAAACAGTACCCCAGAAGTATTAGAAGCAATAAAAAAAATATCTGGGAAAGACTTCAAATTTTACGAAATGGATTATATGGATAGGCAAAGTTTAGAAAAAGTATTTGAAGAAAACAACATAGAAGCAGTCATTAACTTTGCAGGCTTCAAAGCAGTAGGAGAATCAGTTCAAAAACCAATCGAATACTATACTAACAACATATCAGGAGCATTAGTCGTATTAGATACCATGAGGAAATATGGTTGTAAAAAATTCATTTTCAGTTCTTCAGCAACTGTATATGGAGAGCCAGAAAGAATTCCGCTAACTGAAGACTGTAAAACAGGAGGAACTACTAATCCATATGGAACCACAAAGTTATTCATTGAACAAATATTAAAAGACACTTATTTTGCAGACAACGAATGGGACGTTTGTATTTTAAGATACTTTAATCCTGTAGGGGCTCACGAAAGTGGGTTAATCGGCGAAGAACCACAAGGAATACCAAACAACCTAATGCCATATATCGTTCGTGTAGCAAGCGGAGAACTAAAAGAATTATCTGTATTTGGAAATGATTACAACACCAAGGACCGGAACAGGAGTAAGAGATTACATCCATGTAGTAGACTTAGCAAAAGGGCATGTAAAAGCACTAGAAAAAATTGATAAAGAACAAAAAGGACTATATATCTATAACTTAGGAACAGGAACTGGTTATAGCGTATTAGACATGGTAAAAGCATTTGAAAAAGCAACCGGCAAAACAGTGGCCTATAAAATTGCACCAAGAAGACCACGGCGATATCGCTACTTGTTATGCAGACCCTAAAAAAGCAGAAGAAGAACTAGGTTGGAGGGCAGAGAAAACATTAGACGACATGTGCAAAGACTCTTGGCATTACATAGATAACCAAAATAGAAAAAATCATGATTGAGAGGACAACTCAATCATGATTTTTTTAAACTTAGGAACGAAGGAGGTTGTAACACAATTGTAGCTATATTACAAAACCTTTACATTTAAATTACCATATTGTAAAAAGCATTGACAATTAAAAAGGCCAAGAATATAATAAATTCAAGGCGAAATGAAAAAAGTCGAAAGGAAGAAAAACATGTTAAATTTTAAGGAAAAAATAGCAAATACAATCGAAAAAATAATTAACATAGATACTAAAGAGTTAGAAGGATATATTGAAACACCAAAAGATAGCCAAAATGGAGATTATGCCTTTCCATGTTTTCGTCTTGCTAAAAGCTTACAAAAAGCACCAACACAAATTGCAACTGAAATAAAAGAAAAAATAGAAATAGATTCTAAAATCATAGAAAAAGTAGAAGTAGTAGGAGGTTATTTAAACTTCTATATCAATAAATTAGAACTGATTAAAGAAGTAATACAACAAAAAGAAATAGACCAAGAATATGGAAAATCTAAAACAATAGTAATTGACTACTCTTCACCCAATATTGCAAAACCATTTCATATCGGACATTTACGCTCAACAGTAATAGGAGGAGCCTTATACAATATTTACAAGTATTTAGGTTATCATACAGTAGGAATCAACCACCTAGGAGACTATGGTACCCAATTTGGAAAATTAATTGAAGGCTATAAACTATGGGGAGAAGAATATAACATAGAAAAAGACCCAATCAATGAATTAACAAAAATCTATATTCGAATAAACGACGCTTGCAAAAATGAAGAAGAAGTACTAAACCGTGCAAGAGACAACTTTAAAAAATTAGAAGAAGGTGACCCTTACTGCACTGAAATTTGGGAAAAATTTAAAACTTTAAGTTTGCAAGAATTCCAAAAAGTATATGACTTATTAGGGAGTCACTTTGACTCTTGGAACCGGAGAAGCCTTCTATTCTGACAAAATGCCAGAAGTAATTGAAATACTAGAAAAAACCGGGAAAATAGAAGAATCACAAGGTGCAAGAATCATCGACTTAGAAGACCAAGGCATCAACACACCATGTATTATCGAAAAATCAAATGGTTCAACCACATATGCAACAAGAGACCTAGCAGCGATTCTTTATCGAGCAAGAACCTATAACTTTGATAAAGCCTTATACCTAACTTCCTATGAACAAGTATTACACTTTAAACAAGTATTTGAAGTAGCAAAACTATTAGGATTAGACGAAAAATACATAAAAGGATTAACACATATTCCTTTTGGGATGGTATTATTACCAACTGGGAAGATGTCAACCAGAGAAGGAAATATCATAAAACTAGAAGAACTATTACAAGAAGCAATAACAAGAGCAAAGAAAATCATAGAAGAAAAAAATCCAGAGTTAGAAAACAAAGAAGAAGTTGCTAAAAAAGTAGGTATAGGAGCTGTAATCTTTAATGATTTAGCCAATAGTAGAATTAAAGACGAAATATTTGACTGGGATCAAATCTTAAATTTCCAAGGAGAAACCCGGACCATATATTCAATATACCTATGTAAGAACCAAAAGCGTATTAGAAAAAGCAGGATATGAACCAAAAATGGAAGAAGTAAAGGAAGAAAAATTATTAGACGAATATTCTTTAAACATTGTAAAATTGATTTATAATTTCCAAGACATATTAGTACAAGTAACACAAAAAGATGAGCCATCTATTTTGTCAAGATACTTGTTAGACTTAGC